>CAYYBZ010000330.1:0-3019 GCA_964470285.1 uncultured Oligoflexia bacterium | reverse complement strand
CTATCTCCTTTCATTCTGTCCGCCCTTACAAAGTTTTTAATGCAGGACTGATTTCAGTTACCTAAAAAAGTTAATACGAGGTAAATGTGGAGATTTAAATCGCATTAAAATGTCGCGCAAACCTATATGATTTTACATAATTAAGCAATTGTTTTATTTACATAATTATTATTCGCTGACTAACTACATGAAATTCCATAAAATTAAATTGATAACTTATTCTTCCTCATCCAGGGAGTAAATGCCTCCACCCCCCAGAACTTCTCCGGTTTGATGGTCCACTACGCCTGTTCTTAAAAAAAGCGATGTCTCACCGTCACCGTCAAGATCACCTATTGCATTGGCTGTAAAACTTGCATCCACGCCTATACCGCTTGTGGCAACAGAATAAACATACTGGACCGGGCTATCGGGAGCAAACTTTATCTGCTTCCATCCAAGATGGTTCCAATTGCCGGGCCTTTTGTTAATACCTGGTGCACCGGCGGGTGTCGGCGGAGCCCAGGAAAATATTTTAGCCAGTACATTACCCGACTGGTTGGTCTTTTCCTCCTGATAAAAAGTAACCTCCCCGTCAAAAATTTTTCTTAAGTTTAATGAAGTTTCTGAAGTCTTGGACTTCTTTATATATTTACTGAAAACAGGGATAGAAACCGCAGCCAAAATTCCTATGATGGCTACAACTATCATCAATTCGATAAGAGTAAATGCATTTATTTTTTTTAATAATAAAAATTTCATTGTTTCCCCTTTAAGTTCAAGTACTATTCTAATTTTCGTATAATATTCAATTCCGATGAATTTTCAACCTTTAACGATTTGTATTTTTGTTTGCTCTCATAATTATATTGTAATAATATTAATGGCATAAATCTTATAAACGGATATTTATGTATTGTCCCAAATGCGGAACTAAAAACGAGGCCATAAACAAAAAATGTTCGAATTGCTGGGAAGATTTACCGGTTGATACACAACAGATTGACCCTACAGGAGGCCTTGACCAATTAATCCCCTTCAAAAACTCAAAAGCCCTGATCTCTTACTATCTTGGGATATTTTCTCTAATTCCCTTTATAGGATTGGTTCTGGCTATTCCTGCCATAATTCTCGGGAAAATAGGCCTTAAATTTGAAGCACAGCATCCGGAAGCCAAAGGAAAAATCCATGCAACGGTGGGAATAATTCTAGGTATTTTAGTCATAATCGGAAATATTTCATTAATTTATTTTATTATCAGCTTTAACTAAAAATGAAAAACAGGAGGGATTAAATGTTCTGTACCAATTGTGGGACACAAAATGACGATAATGCGTATAAATGTATCAAATGCGGTCAGATCATAAAAAGAACCCCTACTCAGCCTATAGGAAACAGAAACATACCAAACTATTTAGTTCATTCAATCTTTGTCACACTTCTGTGTTGTCTTCCCCTGGGTGTTGTTGCCATAATTTATGCTGCCCAGGTCAACGGAAAAATTCAGGCAGGAGATTTAAAAGGAGCCAGATACTATTCAGATAAAGCCAAGTTATTCTGTTGGATTTCTTTCGGAATAGGACTGGGTTTTACCCTGGTTTGGGTTATTCTAAATTTCGTTATCGGCGTAGGCATGAATATGTAAGAAATATTCATAAACAGGCAAGCTCAATTGGCAAAAACAAAATACAATATTTCATTAATTCTTTTCGCTTCTGGTTTTATCCTCTTCGCATTCTTCTTTAATCCTTTTCAACCGGTCAAACTAGCGGTTTGTCCGTTTCTCACACTAACCGGTCTTTACTGCCCAGGATGTGGATCTTTAAGATCAATTCATTCGTTATTACACGGCAACTTAACAACCGCATTGAATCATAATACTGTTGTAGTTTTAATTACTCCCTTTTTAATTGTTTTAGCTTTTAAAAAATTTAGAGCATCAAAAAACAAAACTGCTTCACCTGAAATTCTAATTAAGCCGATTTGGATATGGCTGCTTTTTACAACCATAATGCTATTCTGGATACTTAGAAATTTAAAGACTTATCCTATGAACACCTTAGCTCCGGGTTAGAACACCTTTTATAAAAAACAGTAATTGATCGATTAACCTGGTTTTTGCCAAAATAGAAGATTTGTGATCGCTTATTCTTATGCCTATATTTTCACTTGATTACTTAATACCTTACAACTATGATTTCAAAGAATGGAGCTTAAAGGTAAATTACAGGAGATGAATCTTCCGGACCTTATTCAGGTAATAAGCATAGGCGGAAGGTCGGGAAAACTGCACCTTGTTAGAGGGGAAACTAAAGGATATTTGATATTTAACAGAGGCAGAATAATGCAGGCCTCTTTAGAAGGTTCAAAAACGAGCATAGGTAGAATTCTCGTCGCGAAGAGTATAATTCCCGAAAAACAGATACATGATGCGCTTTTAATTCAAAGAAATTTACGGGAATGGAAGCCTGTCGGTGCAATTTGCGTTGAATACGGCTTTATCACAAAAGAGCAGCTTGAAGAAGGGATCAAAACTTTAATCACCCAGGTAGTTTCCGATCTTTTTGCATGGGATGAAGGTCACTTTGCCTTTGAAACCCATATTTATAAATCACCTGACGAAATTAATCTTGATATGAGAGAGCTCATTTTTCGGGCCGGATTAAGCGCCGAAGAGTTAATAAAGGAAGGCACAAAACTTTTAGAAGATAAAACCGGCCAAGATATTCCACCCGGAGAAGAAATTTCAGGGATAGAAACAAAAAATATGCATGAATTCGTAAAGACAGTTCTCACCGATGCTGACGCATCATTCATGATACCGTCCGATAAAACAGAGGATTCTAAAATTAGCCGTAAGGGTATGGACGAAGAAAAATGGATAATAAGAATTTACAAAGAGATTAAAAAACTTAAGGATATTCTGCGAAAAATTGACGAAGGAATGCTCTTTCAGGAATTTACATTCGCGGTTTTAAGATTCGCCTCCCAGATAGTAGGCAGGGTTTTACTCTTTCACATAGATGAAAAGCAGGCTAAA
>CAYYBZ010000329.1:0-3021 GCA_964470285.1 uncultured Oligoflexia bacterium | reverse complement strand
GCGACAGCGTCCGCACGGAGCCCACCTTCCGCGTCGAGGGCGAGGTCTGGCACCTTCTTTGCAATGGCGAAAAAATAACTTTTCTTTTCTATGAGTTCCTTTTGTGCAAAATCCTGAGCGCTGATTCTCGAAATAAGATGTTTTGAAATCTCTTTAATTTCTGCGTTTGCAATAACTCTCAATGTCATTGTTCTGATATCAAGATCCGGATCATCAAGTGTACTTAGAAGTATTTTTATGCTCTTTTGATTTGTTTTGAAATTTTTAAGAAGGCTTAAGCTTTCCTTTTTAATTGATTTATCCGAATGAGATATAAAATGGGGGATAAGACCCACTACTCTGTCGTCTGACATCTGTGAAAGCAGATAAAGTAAATCTTTAACTCTTTCCGGATCTTTTGTATTGAAATATTTAAGAAGTGAGTTAGGATCGCCTTTGAAAATATTTGACATGCCTGTACACACGGCTCTTCTATAATGTGCGTCTGTAATCTGGGGTAATGTTGTTAAAAGAGAGGGGATGCTTTTTTCTGCCGTCTGCGAAACAAATTCGATTATGTCTTCAATACCTCCTGCGAAACTTAAATTAAGGCAACTTACAATATCTTCAACTTTTTCTTTTGAGGCAAACGACTCTATGAATTCCTCAACGTCTTTATCGATGGGGATTGATCCTTTTCCCAGTTGCTCAGGAAATTTCTTAAGCTTGCTCAGTACCCTGGAAGCCGCTGAAAGATTGCCGCTAAATATAAGTGATTCAAGAATGCCTTTTACTATTGCGAATGATTTATCTATGTCGAATTTAGTGACTTCCTCCTGAAGCGCGAAGGGAAGTATATCCATGAAATTGTCCAGGATATTTATCTTCTTTTCATAAAATTCGATCTCGTTTTGAATTTTTTCGAGTTCTTCCTTCTTAAGAACACCTTTAACCTTAAACATTTCGCCGAAATTGGATGCGTCAAAAGATATCGGAACTTCTTCAATGTCTATAATATCTTCATATTCCTCGCCCAGACCGTAAAATTCCGATTTATCCGGTGAAATTATCTCATCAATGCGATCTTCGGTCGATTTACCGTCCTCTTGCGTATAGGAGTCGTCTATGATGTTCTCAACTACTTTATATTTAATATTGTCGAATTGTTTTTCCCAAAGAAGCGTTACCAGATCCTCTTCCGTATCTTTAGATTGCAGATCAAGACCTTTATTAAGTATGGACATAAATTCGGAAAGTTCATCTTCGGTAAGAGCTTCATAGAACATAATTGCCCTCACTCCGTCATTATATAATTTAAATGCAAAATTTTCGGTTTTTTGGCTGTTTTCATAAACTTCTTGATTTATAAACAAAAATGCTTCATTTGATACTTTTAAAGTAAGGTCTCTGTCGGTTTTAAAATAATCACTGAAAAGATTGAAGAGGTTTTCCTTGTGTTTGATCAATATAGGATTATTGGGAAGGTAAAACTTTTGTGATTTCGTGGTCTTATCTAATGCATGAATAATCTGGGAAACCTTATTTATCTTTTGTTTTTCCTCTTCGGTAAAATCTTCGGGCACATTGGTATTTGAACTCTCTGAATTCATATCTATCCGAAAATTCTAACAAAAATCAGTATTTCTTTCCATTCAAAAGCATTTATGATATTAATTATAAATAAATATATAGCAATTACTATTTGGTTTCGGTAACTTACTTGATAGTTATACGAAACTTCTTACTTATAACAAGTATTTGTGCCGATATAGGAGGGGATTAAATTGGCAAAATACAGAAATGATAAAAAATCATACTCATCGTTAATCATTGCACTGCTTCTACTGGGCAGCTTTGCACTTCTTTTTTATAGAAACCTTTTAACCCGGGAACAAATTAAGAAGGGTGATAACATTAAAGGCCTTGCCAGCGTTGAAGAACTCGTACAGGAAAACGCGGAGAAAAAAACCGATTCCGAGAGTTTTACTTTTTACAGCACGTTAACCAAAGAACCTAAAAAAATGGACAGGACAAAACAGAATGAAATTGCAGAGAAAATCTTAGAACCCGAAAAGAAAGATGAAAGAACCAATAATCATTCAACTGAAGAATATATAGAAAAAAGCGCATTTAAGAACGTAACAGAAAAGGACCTTGATAAAAAATTATATACAGTTCAACTCGCCTCCTTTAAGGAGTTTGACAAAGCGGACGATCTGGCGTCTTCTTTAAAGAAAAAAGGATATCGCGCATATATACTGGCTTCAAATCTCGATGATGATAGTGTGAGATTCAGGGTAAGAGCGGGGAAATTTGCCGACTTTAACCATGCCAAGCAATTCTCACACGATTTAAATGAGAGGGAAAAATTCAAATCAATAGTAGTCAGGGAGTAACTTTAAGCTTATGAACAAAATAGTCGATAAACCTTGGGGCCATGAGGTAATATTTGCAAAAACCAAAAAGTATGTCGGCAAAATTCTATTCGTTAAGAAAGGTGAACAATTGAGCGTACAGTTTCACAGGAAAAAAGATGAAACCATCTATATATTCAAGGGACATATAAACCTTTATGTGGGTGACGATAAAAATTCCTTAAGAAAGGTATCGATGAAGGAAGGATCAAGTTTCCATATTCGCCCCAACGTTGTTCATCGTATGTCGGCGCTGAAAAACACTTTCATTTTTGAGGTTTCGACGCCACAGCTGAAAGATGTCGTAAGACTCGAAGATAAATACGGAAGGGCGCCCGCGAGAGGCTAATCAAAATACATGTCAGTCTCCAGCTCTAAAGGCAAAAACGAATTAATCATTTCCGGAAAGAATCTTGTTATTGAAGCACTGAAAACAAAACAGAAATTAAAGTCTGTTTATCTTTTTGAGGGAATGATTCCTTCTGAAAAGGAAAAAATATTAAACCTTATTAATAAAGGCGGTTTTAGATTTGAGTACAAGGATAAGGAGTCTTTGGAAAAAATTTCAGGCACATCAAAAAATCAGGGGTTGATAGCAAAGCTCGAAGGATTTCAATTTCCTGTATTT
>CAYYBZ010000328.1:0-3034 GCA_964470285.1 uncultured Oligoflexia bacterium | reverse complement strand
TATTCACCGTCACTGAGCCGCTTGATGTGATGTTTAATTGAATCAATGAAAGTGTCTATTGCAATTATTTTTATTTTTCGCCCGACTTTAAAATCATCGGGATTTGAGTTGAATAACTCGCCTATTCTGTGCACGAATTTGATGTGTTTCATTTCTGAGAACTCCAGGTTTGCCCAGAATCCTTCCTCTTCAGGCCATATTTTCTTACATGTTTTGTACAATTCTGCGAGCCATATCTCAGAAGTTTTAAGGGCTTCAAGAGTTTCAGTAATTGAGTTGATTTGGGATTTATCCATGATATTTCATATCGCTTTTGCAAGCCTCTCTTCAAGCATATTTTTGTGAAGTATGGTGTCGGTCATAATTACTTCTATTAATGAAAAATATTTAGCGTTTCTTGTTTTCAAAATTTCTGAATATTTTCTTTCTATAATTGAATCTTCAAGTTTCAAGGCGGCTTTAAGCATATCATGTTTTGTGATCCGGTCAGATTTAACCTTATCAGAGTAAAATTTCGCACCGTCCGTTGTGATTTTTATATCTTGGGGTTTCATGTCTTTGCCGGGCTCGAATTCATTTAAGTTAGACGACATCAGTTTGTGAATCTGTTTTATGTAAGCTGAATGTTTTACTTCGGATACTTTCATCGTATCGAAAAATTCTTTGTCTTCGGGCCATTTTTGCGAGCAGGTTTCATACATATTTGCCAGGGAAAGCTCAGATTCTTGCAGCAAATTCAACCTGTCAGACATTTCATCGAATTGTTTTTGATTCATTGCCCGCCTTTAGTTAGGTCTATCTAACTTTTATAGTATCAAAGTTGTATTTAACGGGCAATAAAAATAGTATAAATCGAATATATGAAAAATTAGTTTTGCATGAAAGTTAATAAAGATTAACATAAGCTCGATATGTTTCCCGGTTTACATCAGATAATAGTTCCGGTTTTAATTGTAGTTTCGGGATTTGTGTGCCTTGAATTTGCCTTTCCTGTTGCTATCGGTGAATTCATAGCCGGAATGATAGGCGGTCATTTTATAGACTCGTCAAAGGTCCCCTGGTTAAAATTCTTCTCTTATCTTGGCCTATTATGTCTTATGTTTCTGGCGGGTTTTGAAGTCGATATAAGGGTTCTTAAAAAGAATCTTGCTAGAAGCTTAAGCATAGGGCTTATATCTTTTCTGGCGCCTTACTGCCTTGTTATCCTGGTTGCTCTTGTATTGGATTTCAGTATCAAAGAAGCCCTGATTCTTGCCACGGCGCTTTCGACAACATCGCTGGCAATGGTCTACACGATATTAAAAGGCTCGAACCTTATAACCACAGATTACGGACAGGTTTTACTGGGCAGCGCAATGGTGGTCGATATAGCCAGTATGATAAGCCTTACGCTTATTTTTATTGAGTTTACCTGGATAAATCTTTTATACATACTTGCCCTTATAACGGTGCTTATTTTTGTCGATAAATTCGTAACCTCCATTTTTAAAAGATATAAGGGCAATAGATTTGAGTTTGAACTTAAGTTTCTTCTTTTACTTTTCCTGGGTCTTGGAATTGTAGCCGAAGAGGCGGGATTTCATGCCGCGATAATTGCCTTCATAGTGGGAATTATATTTTCCGATATCGAACAGCAGCATATAGTTATTATCGAAAAGCTTGATACTGTTGTATTCGGATTACTGGCCCCGATATTTTTCTTTCATGCAGGTTCTCTGATAGCGTTCAGTGAGCTTACAATGACCACATTAATGCTTTTCTTTTTATTTTTACTCGTTGCGGTTATTTCCAAGTTTTTTGGCACATATTTAAGCATTTATATGCTTTATAAAAAAGATACCGTAGTGGCAAAATACGGAGGCATAATCTTTAATTACCGTTTAAGTTTCGGAATAGTAACAGGTATGTACGCTTACGATATGGGCCTTATAGATGTTCAGCTCCTGAATATTATCTTTCTGATAGTCGCCATCAGTTCGATAGTGGCTGTTTTTCTGGAAAAGAAACTTGAAAAAGAGGTGTGCCTCGTTAAAAGCCCGGCTAAAGTTGTTAAGCCTGAAGCGAAACCTTTTTAAATGCTTTTTACTCCCGGTAAAATATCAAACCTTAAATTAAAAAACAGGATCATCAGATCCGGTTGTTTTGAAGGAATGTGTCCCGAGGGAAAACCTTCGGAAAAACTTTCTAATCATCACATTGATATGGCAAAGGGCGGAATTGCAATGACAACAGTCGCTTATTGCTCGGTTTCAAAACAGGGAAGGGCATACGGTCATGAAATGTGGATGAGAAGAGAGATAATTCCCGATCTGAAAAAACTTACAGATGCCGTACATAAGCATGGTTCAAAATCTTCTATTCAACTCGGGCACTGCGGTTTCTTTGCTAGTAAAAGGGTTATCGGTGAAACTCCGATAGGACCGTCAAGAAAGTTTTGCAATTTCAGATTCGGTTTTTCAAGGCCCATGGAAAAAGAGGATTTTGAAAAAGTTAAAACGGATTTTACGGATTCTGCCCGGATGTCAATTGAAGCAGGATTCGATGCAATTGAGCTGCATGCAGGTCACGGCTATCTTTTAAGCCAGTTTCTTTCACCTTGGATCAATGTAAGAAAAGATGAATATGGAGGGAGCTTAGAAAACAGATTGAGATTTCCTCTTGAGGTGATAAAGGCAGTAAGAGAAGCGACGGGAAAGAATTTCCCGATTCTTGTAAAAATGAATTTAACTGACGGATTTAAGGGGGGACTTACAATCGATGAATCTGTAGAAGTAGCAAAGGCTTTTGAGGCGGCAGGAGTGGATGCAATCGTTCCTTCATGCGGTTTTACGGCGAAAACCCCTTTTTATATGTTAAGAGGTGAGTTACCAATAAAGGAATTTGTAAGAAACGAAAAAAATCCGTTTTTTTATTTCACCAGAAAACGCTTTGGCTGGAGGGGCGTCATATTTTTCCGAGGAGCCCTTGCGGAATGCGGCTTCCGATGTTTTTTCCGGCGGGTTGGGGGAGGGGGCGGTCACGGCGAGCCGGTTTG
>CAYYBZ010000327.1:0-3049 GCA_964470285.1 uncultured Oligoflexia bacterium | reverse complement strand
GCGAACACTACACTGGATTTTGAAAGAATAAAATAAATGCAAAGAAGTAATTAATTCTACAATCATTATAAGTCCAAAAGCTATTGCAACGGATATTTTGGAAAAAGGTTTTTTATTCTCAAAAGCAAGTGACCTGCATAAAAAATATACCGCTATTCCTCCGTAAACCAAAAGAATCAACGCGCAATATAGAATTGAATTGTCGATTCCGGATAAAAATTCATTCGAAAAAATTTTGGATCTGTAAATTTCCGACAATGGAAGGTATTTATATGATGCTAAAACAGGGAACGGCGTAACATATGAAAGTTTTCCAAATATAAACGGAGCAACAATAGGAACAATTGCGAATAGAGTCGCCCGGGAAGCATATCCTTTGGACTTCATATTTGATGCAGATGCAACCAATGCCCCCGATACGTTAAAGAACAGGGCACTTAAAATAACGACAACACTGACAACCAAATAATCAAAGACAGGAAAGTTATTTATTACTGCACTTATCAATCCTGCCAGAAAGAACATGGCCCAGAGTATGTATATTAAAACCTGCGGACCAAGGATATAAGACAGTAGGATTTTTTCCGGTTTATGAGGCGTCATCCTGTGGTATGACATAATTCCGGACATCTTATCTCCTGATATTCTGGTCACAACGCTATGAGTTCCAAATACAGCCAGCATAAAATACTGAAGAACTATGAACGGCAGGACAAGACCTTCATGAAAAATCCCTCTTGTATAATAAATAGACCAGTAGTAAAACTTTATAATGACAATTACGAGAAAAACTCCTATAAGAACTGGCAGCATTCTTGTAGGCCTCAAACTTATTCTGGCAAAAGAAACGAGTAACGGCAAATCACGATACATCCCTTGCTCCTGCTTTTAGATAGGCATCTTCCATATCCGTACCGAATCTGTAAAATTCCGATATTTCAACACCTGAATTAAATAAATATTTTAGATAATTCGGCAATATTTTTTTCTGAGCGTTAAGAACGACCTTGTATTCACCCTCACGCAATCTTGCGCACTCTAAAACGCAGTCAAATCCTTTCAAAATCAAATTAATGTTATCAGCTTCTTTAGTAATTCTTATCCTGAGTTCGATTTTCCCCGGATCCTGACCTACGTCGCTTATCGGACCGTATGATATCAGTTTTCCCTTTTCAAGAATGGCCATGGTACTGCAAAATCCTGACATTTCGCTTAGAATATGGGATGAAACGATCATTGTTTTGCCACGTCCCGCCAGTTCGTTGATAATATTTTTAACCTTAATTCTTGCCAGTGGATCCAATCCGCTTGCCGGTTCGTCCATAAAAATAATTTGCGGATCATGCAGCAGGGTTTTGGCCAGGGCAAGTCTCTGCCTCATACCTCTTGATAATTCACCTATGAAAGAATTTTTTTTATCAATAAGACCGACTCTATCAATTTCTTCAATATACTTTCTTTTTCTCTCATTTTCAGGGATCTCATACAGACCGGCGTATAAATCCATGTATTCCCAGACTTTTAGATTATCGTAGAAAGGAGGATAATCAGGCATAAATCCTAAACTTTTTCTTATTTCGCTGTTATTCTCCAGTGATCTGCCGTTTATAGTTATTCTTCCTAAAGTAGGCTCTAGAAGTGTTGCTAAAACTTTGAAAGTAGTTGTTTTTCCTGCCCCATTCGGTCCCACAAGACCCATTACCTCACCTCTTTTAAGTTGAAATGAAATGTTGTCTACGGCGGTTAAGTTCTCAAAATCCACCCTGAGGCCTTCAACTGATACAACTACTTCGTTGTTTTGCGAGATCAATCTTATCTCCTATGTTTAGATATTTTTTAATATAGCAGATTTTCCGATCCTTTAAATATAATTCATTATTATAGTTATTATTTTCTTGATAATAATTGTGTATATTTTCAACACTCATGAAAAACAATAATAAAGGTAAATTTAATATTTTATTCCTTTGCAACGGTAATTCTTGCAGGAGCCAGATGGCATCGGACGAAGTTAGAAAAATCCACATCTGTTCTAAGAATTTTCTTTAATAAACCTACCGTATATTTTTTCATATTTGTCAGCTATAACCGTGTCCCTGAAATCTTCAGCTCTGACCAATGCCTCTTTTGATTTTGTTGTGTAAAGCTCTTTGTTTTCAATTAGTTTTTTAATTGCTATTACAAATTCACCTAAATCTTTTGTTCTTATACCGCCCGTATCATTTTTCAAGACATCACCAATTCCCATGCTTTGAAGTGCTACAACGGGTAATCCGCAGGAAAGAGCTTCTACAACAGTATTTCCCTGCGTTTCAGTCAGTGAAGCGGTAACGAAAAGTTTACTTGAACATAGGTATTTAATGATTTCTGGCTTTTCTATATAACCTGTAAATATTACCTTATTATCGAGATTCATTGTTTTAGTTAGCTTTTCAAGGTTTTTTTTATCCGGACCGTCTCCAATTATGTAAAGTATGTAATCATTATACTCTACGAGAAGCCTTTTAAGTGCATTAAAAAGAAACGGAATATTCTTTTCGGCACTGAGTCTTGCAACATAAATAAGAATTTTTTTATTTTTAATTTCTTCTTTTTCTTTAAAAAAGTTTTTTCTAAGATTGTTTCTTCTTTCCTCATCAGGATAAAAAAGCTCAGACTGAAGGCTGGAATGCACAACTTCAACCGTATTATGTATGCCGTTGTTAATTATAAGCTTTCTAAAAGATTCAGTAAGAGGCATAACGCATTCAAATCCTTTGTAAAACCTCTTTAGTGTGGAGTTAACTATCCGGTTTATCATTCTATCAGGAAGTATTTTTATAAAGGGGAGGTAAACCTTGATGTATTCCCAGAAATTTGTTCTGAATGATCCCACAAGAGGAATATTTTTCTTCTTTGAATACTTCTTCAGGAATCTAAGAGCCATAAACTCAGTATGACAATGAAGAATATCGGGTCTAAACTCATCCAGCATCCTGTTTACACTGCCCTGCCAGAAAGGACTCATGAGATAAGATTCTTTGTCGATAAGACTGGGCTTGGCCGGAAT
>CAYYBZ010000326.1:821-3050 GCA_964470285.1 uncultured Oligoflexia bacterium | reverse complement strand
TTACACGGTTAATCCTGAATCACCTCTCTTCCTCAAAGGTTTTATATATAGGAAGAAAATACAGGCTGATGTAAAAAGAATTATCAAATACACAAAGGGAAGGGATATAAAAAGTATTCTTGATATAGGTAGCGGTGATTGTGAGCGTCTTATTGGGATTAAAAAGCACTTTAAAAAGGAAACTCTTGATTTGGCAGCACTGGACATTAAGTTTGCAAAAAATGTTGTTAAGAACGCGAAGAATGAAGAGATCAATCTTATTACGGAAAACATCGAAGAGTATTCAAAAAATAATTCTAAATTTGATCTTATAATAATGAGCCAACTCCTAGAGCATCTCTTTGACCCTTCAAAAACTCTCGAGAATGTTTATAGGAATATGAACCAAAAAGGGATATTAGTTATCAAAACACCTAACTTTGGTTCACTTGATTTTAGGTTTTTTAAGAAAAAATACTGGGGAGCATATCATTTTCCCAGGCATTTCAACCTATTTTCACAGGCATCGTTACAGAAGTTTGTTCAAAGTCACGGTTTTAAAGTGATTAAACAGGGGTATTTGCCTTCTCCTGGATTCTGGATCATCAGCTTAAGAAATTGTTTAGGATTGAATAGTAAACACCGGATTTCTTCATTTTTTGAATTTGCTAATTTTAACTTTTTACCAGTAGCAGGATTCTTTACGCTTCTTGATCGGATAACAATTCTTCTGAATGGTACTACCTCAAATCAATACATTGTTGCAGAAAAGAGATAGGCATGAACGGATCTTTATATTACAATCTTTTATATGCATTTACACCTAGGAAAAAACAATTAATTGCTAGGCTTGCAGTTAACACGCTGAAAGCAAAACTTTTTTCAAAAAGGGTTTTGCGTTACGTTGATATTTCGGTGACAGTTAAGTGTGATCTTGAATGCAAGCACTGCTTCGCCAAATCATTTGATAAAGATGGCGAGGTTCCTCTGTCAATTGAAGAGTGGAAAAATGTCGCACACCAGTGCATGAAACTAGGAAGTTCTTCATTTGGTATAACAGGGGGGAACCGCTTGTTTACGAAAATTTGATGCCTCTTATCGGTAAGCTCGCTCCAGAAAATAATCTCATAACGATAAACACTAACGGTCGTTTGCTTACATCTGAGTTAGCCAAGGAGCTGTACAAAAAAGGAGTGGATGTTCTGCAATTCAGCATGGATAGTTTTTTTGAAAAGGAGCACGATAAATTCAGAGGAATGGAAGGCACTTATTCCAAGCTTCTTGATTCTATACGAAATAAAATGCTTGATATCCCAAGATTGAGCTCCTACTCAAGTACGTGCCATGTTGCGGAAGACAGGGAATTTATAAAAAAAGTTCTATCAAAGACCTTCTCCGTCAGAAAGATATTTGACTACAGAGATTGTTTTAAAGACGATAAATAGATTTTAACAGGTAAATAGATGACAAAATCTATTTGTCAGAGTGAATCCTCGAACTTGTCTGCGATTCTTGGCCAGGAAAGTTCTTCTTCAAAAATAATTTTTCCATTTGTGCCAACCTGACGGCATTTCCCAGAATCTGATACTATAACATTCACATTTTCTGCAGCCTTGACGGGAAGATTCATTTCTACTAGAAAAACGTTTTCATCATTTCGGAAGATCTCGTCAATGTTAGGCATTTTGTTGGCGATGATTGGAATACCATGAGCCATTGCCGCAATAATTGTGCCTGATCCAGTAGTGATTCCTTTTTTTTGATGCGCTATAAAAAAATCAGATATTTGGAAAAGGGCTGAAACATCGCCATCATTTATCTTCCCAGTAATAGTGATCAGATTTTCTAGTTTTCTTGCAGAGATTTCCCTTTTGATAGAGGTGAATACTTTTTGATCCTTTTCAATATTGCCTGCAAGTATAAGGTGCACCTTTTTCCCTAAATCTTTCATTTTAGCAAGAAGATTAATCATAAAAATGTAGTTTTTGTCTCTTGATGGTGACCCGAATGATAGAAGTAGTGTATCTTCTTTTGGTGCATATTTTTCTCTCAATTTTAAGAGTTCCTCGCGGGGTCTTTCATTAAACAAGATGTTGCTCCCTACTGGGATATGTCCGAGTCGTTTGGTGGATGTAAATTTTGAGAGGAGTTTAAACCTTTTTTTTGTTGTAACAATAATCTTATCTGTGGTCAGAGTTATAATGAGAAGATGAAATCTATGGATAATTCCGATTGCCAGCTTAAATGGGT
>CAYYBZ010000326.1:0-811 GCA_964470285.1 uncultured Oligoflexia bacterium | reverse complement strand
AGAGGTACATACAATTCATGTAACGTGACAATAGTTTTTACTCTTAGGAATAGCTTGATAGCGAGCAACATCAAACCGGTTGAGATTGAAATCCCAAATCTTCCACTAACTCTTGGTACATATTGAAAGTTGACAATATTGGGATCGATTTTTTTGATCATTTTTATGGTAGATGCCATGCTTCGTATGCTTAACGGCTTCATGCCACCATGGATATTTTTACTTGAACGATGATCGGCAGTGGTTAATACATGGATTTCATGCCCCCTTTGGGTGAGTTCCTTCGAGAGGCAGTGAACATAATCACCGATGCCACATATTTTGGGAGGGTAATTTTTAGTTATAAAAAGATGTTTCATTTGTTTTATTTAAGGAAGCGATGCGTGAATTCAGAGAGAGCCATTGCTCTGTTTTTCCTTGAAAAGCTTTTAACATAATCAATGTTTATGGTCGAATTTGAAGACCTACTTTCATTTATAAAGTTAAATAGATTATTCTTTAGCATATTGCTATCACCGGGGTCAGAAATTATTCCAAGACCTGACTTTGTAAGTATATCTTTTGTGTCTCCGTCTTGAATTGGTGCCAGTATTGGTCTTAATGCTGCAAGGTAGGGGAAAAGCTTGCTGGGTATCCAATAATTTCTTTTTCGTAATAAGTCGATTGTGAGAGGTAAGTACAGTAAGTCGGCAGAATTAATTATTTCAAGACTTTCATTGTAAGATGTTAACCCTGTCTGCTCAACTATAGCATCCATTCCAAGTAGGTGAATTAACTTTCTATCGTTAGAATGAATATATCCATTAAGAAT
>CAYYBZ010000325.1:0-3057 GCA_964470285.1 uncultured Oligoflexia bacterium | reverse complement strand
AAGTGAAAGACAAAGAGGGAGAGCCGTCTCAAGACCCACAATTCCGAAAGGTGCATAATCATATTCGACATTTTTCTCAAACTCTGAATGCGGAGCATGATCGGTGGCAATAACATCTACTATACCTTTTGCAATTGCTTCCCTGCAGGCTTTAACATCAGAAGCCGAACGAAGCGGTGGATTCATTTTGGTATTGGGATTGTACTCACCTACGGCCTCATCCGTTAAGGTAAAATGATGGGGAGTAACTTCGCAGGTTATGTTTAGTTTTTCGCGTTTTCCTGCCTTTATGGCTTTTAATGATTTTTCAGTCGAAACATGGGCAAAATGCAATCTTCCGCCGGTAAGCCTGGCCAATTCAACGTTTCTTGAAACCATTATGGATTCTACTTCCGAAGGAATACCATGAAGACCAAGTTTGCATGAAGTTTCACCTTCATGCATAACTCCATTACCCCTTAAGCTGATATCTTCAGAATGATCTATAACTGGAAGATTGTAATCTTTTGCATATTCTAAAGCTCTTCTAAAAAGTCTTGAGTCCATAACCGGCATTCCGTCATCTGAAAGTGCGACTGCCCCCGCTTCTTTAAGCTCACCGAATTCTGAGAGTTCTTCACCTTTCATTTTTTTAGATACCGCAGCTATCGGAAAAACATTTATAAGATTATATGACTTAGCTTTATCGATTATAAATTTGGTTATTGAAGCATTATCATTTACAGGTTTTGTATTTGCCATACAGGCAACCGAAGTAAATCCTCCGGCAGCAGCTGCAGCGGAACCAGTATAAATATCTTCTTTATACTCAAAGCCGGGTTCCCTTAAATGAACATGCATATCTATGAAACCGGGGGATATAATCGCTCCCTGAACGTCAATAACCTTATACCCCTTATCGTCACTTCTAGATCGTTTATATTTTTTACCCTTGATTACTATTTTTTCAATTCTTCCCTTTTTAATCCAGACATCGCCCGGTTTTTTTATTTTGTTTGCAGGATCTATTATTCTTCCGTTCTTAAGAATCAACATTTTCTTCTCCTCCGCCGCTTAGCAAATAAATGGCGGCCATTCTTACGGCAACTCCGTTTGTAACCTGATCAAGAATGACAGAGAATGGCCCGTCTGCTACTTCAGAAGAAATCTCAACTCCCCTGTTCATAGGGCCCGGGTGCATTATGGTTACATCCTTTTTAGCCTGCTTTAATCTTTTCGCAGATAGACCATAAAACCTGGCATATTCTCTTAAAGTAGGGAACAGGCTTTCTTTCTGTCTTTCAAGCTGAATTCTTAACATCATAATCACATCGGCATCTTCAACAGCATCATCGACATTTTTTGCTACGTTACAGTTCATAGTCTCAATATATGGGGGAATCAATGTGCTTGGACCCCAGACTTTAACTTTAGCACCCATTTTATTTAGGCAGAGTATATTTGAGCGTGCTACTCTTGAGTGCGCAATATCACCAATAATAGAAACTTTAAGCCCTTTAACCTTCTTCTTTACTTCGGTAATAGTGAAAAGATCAAGCAAAGCCTGTGTGGGGTGTTCATGCCATCCGTCACCCGCATTAATTACAGATGAAGAGACATTCTTAGCAACAAGATGAGGGGCACCCGAACACGCATGTCTTATTACAAGTATATCCGGTTTCATAGCCTCAATGTTCTTGGCGGTATCTATAAGTGTTTCACCTTTAACAACTGCACTTGTAGAGGTAGAAAAACTAAGCGTATCGGCACTCAATATTTTGGCTGCCACTTCAAATGAGCTTCTGGTTCTTGTACTCGGCTCAAAAAAAAGGTTTACTACTGATTTTCCTCTTAATGTGGGGACCTTTTTTAAAGGCCTTTTAAGAATTTCTTTAAAGGATTTAGCATTTGATAGTATAAGTTCGATTTCACTTTTTGAAAGTTCCTGGATGCCTAATAGATCTTTCCTGTTAAGCCCCATAATTTAACTTCACACTCCATTGTTTTTGAGGTCCTTCAAAAGAAACATTAACCATCTCATCCCTTTTCGTATCGATCTTTTTTCCTACAAAGTCCGGACCTATGGGTAGCTCTCTATGACCTCTGTCAATTAATACTGCAAGCAGAATGTTTTTGGGCCTGCCGTGGTCCAAAAGAGCGTCTAAAGCAGCTCTTGTCGTACGGCCGGTAAAAAGAACATCGTCTATTAAAATTACAGTCATACCGCTAATATCGAATGGTATTTCGGTTGATCTTATGGTCGGCTGTTCTTTTTTACTAAAAATATCGTCTCTATATAAAGTAATATCTAAAAGTCCTTTGGGTATTTCCTCTCCCAATTTTTTTTGCATCTGTTTATGAAGCCAGTTTGCTATGTACTCACCGCCGGTTTTTATCCCTACTATGGCTATCCTTCCCTCATTTCTAGAAAACTCAAGCAAGTCATTCAAAAGTTTTTGCATGAGGGTTTTAATCTCTGTCCCGTCCATTATTTTCTTTTTCTTGATAACCATCAGTAGTACCTAACCTAGTAAACCAGTTTTCGTTTTGTCTTAACACTCATATCGTAATAATGTTTTTTACCGAAAAGATGATTGATTACTACAGTGTAATTTATTTCTACTTCATAATGATTCTCAAAGTATCTAACTTGAATATGATCCCATTCAAGTTTTCTGCCGTGCTCCATATCTACTTGTTCCATAATCCCCTTCGCTATTCCATCGGGTCCGGCCCTGTGAAAAGTTAGTATTGCATTTTGAGCTATACTTAAGAGGGATTCTTTTTCCCAGTAAACAGGCAGGTACTTCCATCCCAGATAGATAGCTGAAATTACGATTAGATAGATTGGAACACTTACTATGTTGAATCTTTTGAAACCACGCTGATATCTAAGTCTGTTCATAGTTTTACTTTATAGAAGAAAAAAGTCTATTCCACCTGACAATTTTATAGAGTTTGTCATAATATTTATCAAGAGAGAACCAGATAAAGAGAGCCTCTCCTTTAATATTGTCCAACGGAACAAAACCCCAACTTCTTGAATCAAGACTGTTGTCCCTGTTATCACCCATTACA
>CAYYBZ010000324.1:1644-3061 GCA_964470285.1 uncultured Oligoflexia bacterium | reverse complement strand
GATGGCTCAACGTGTTTGAGCGAAAGCGAGTTGTTGAGCCAAACGAGCTTTTTCTTTTTTAATTTAGATCAAAATAGGAACACGCAAGCGAAGGAAAGTTGTAAGCTGGATTTTTTTAAATTGTTATTACGGGATTGCCACGTCACTTCGTTTCCGTCTCCAATGAGAGGAACAAATTTTAGAACTTCAATCGAAAGTACGTGCCATACGCCAAGATAAGATTCTAAGACTGTGTTACGCCGGACTTCGCCTCGTGATGACACTTACAAAATTATCTGAAAGTTCTATAGTTTAGAAATACTTTCTTGCCCTTTTGTATTTTCACGCCTTTAAAAATCTTGGTGCCCTTAATATAAGTTCCAAATTTGCTCTTAAACCTCAATTTAATATCATGGGTACCTTGCTTTAAAAATACTCTGGCTAGCTGAATATTTTCGGGCAGTGTCAACGCACTTCTTAAATCGGCCCGGTTTGTGTGAAGCAGTAAAAGTCCGGCCAGTATACCTAATTCCGGACTTTTGGTAGCTTTGCTTATAGCGACCGCAGCCCCTGTTTTTATGGCAAGCCTTGCTACACCCTTTGCAATATAAGCCCCTATTCTTTTATCAAGATAGACTTTTGACAGCGCCGCTATATCCGATAAAAGATGTGTTCTCGCAACAGCTTTCCCCCTTACATAAATCTCCGCATGTGAAATATCGGATTCCCTGTCTACATATACGGGAACAGGTATTATCTGGGCTCCTGATTTATGTTCGGATGAAATTTTTCTTGGGCTTCTTCCGCACTCAAATATCAATACGAGTTCACCGTAATCCTTTCTTCCGGGTCTGAGTTTTGCTCTTTCAGGGCCGAAAATCTGCTGCCATTTGCTGTAATCATCTAAAAAGCTAAGTTTCCTGGAAAGAGATAAAAGATCAGATGCAAGATAATAAAAATCCGGATCTATCTTATAAGTGTATTTGTAATCAATATAGGCATCGTTTATTTCTCTGTCCGCTTCAAAAAGAACGCCCGAAATATATCTGGGGAAAGGATCCTTTTGATTTGTTTTCAGGAATTTATTGAACTTTTCAAGCTTTAAATCTATTTTTCTGCATTCGACAAGGGCATCCTCTATATTACCTAACATTATATAGCCTATTGCTTTATATACGTTTATAAGAACTCTTTCAAAAGCTTCGCCCTTGTATGTTCTCATTCTTTCATTTGTAAAAAGAGATGCTATTTCCTCACCTACATGCGTAAAATCTATCTTTTCCGAATAATCGTCGGCCTTTTGAAGAACCTTTATGCTTTCCTCGTATCTTCCGGCCGTGTGAAGAACTATTCCCCTGTCAATCAGATAAAGCAGCCTGTCCTTTTTCTTTTTCTTTTCCTTTTCATAACCCTGAAGTGCGCCCTCAAAATCACCGGA
>CAYYBZ010000324.1:0-1634 GCA_964470285.1 uncultured Oligoflexia bacterium | reverse complement strand
AGGGGATAAAATTATTGCATTTGTAGGAACCATAAATCATTCAAATCAGTTTCCGACATATCTTTTCTTGTAGGCTTTTCTGAGTTCTTTTTCATCGCTCCACTCGATAATGTTTGTATTCAAGTTTGTAAGATTGAAGGTACTTTTGTAATAGACAATCTTGTTTTTACCCGCTTCCTGTACAATCGATGAGATAACACCTGTTAAAAGAAAATCTGCGCCTATCTGCGAGCCGGGTTTTTTGGCTGTTGATTGGTCAACATACTGTGACCCCTGATATTCGTATTCTTCAGCGACTGTTCCTCTAAGGGGTTTATCGTGAAAAAGAACCCTGCCTGACTGAATAAGAGCTGCCTTTATTTTATCTGTAAGCGATTCCATATCAATATGCTCTGAAGTCTTATTTCTTACTTTCTCGATTTGAAAGACAGGCCTTTTATCCTTACCCTTTATCAAGGGGCTCTCAATTATTGAATTTGAAATCTTCTTGGCTATAAGCTGAAGATCGTTTTCAGAAAATTTATCCGTTAAGAGCATTATAACATTGGGGTCCTTATACTTTCCCTTTGAATACATCCTTGACCCGCAAGATGATGATGCAAAAACCAGCACCAGCACAACGGCCAGAAACGAAATATTTTTATCCATGATAAAGCTCCTTTAAAGAGTTTTTATTGATAAAAAGCGAGTATATATAAAGCAATCCTATTGTTCAACACCAAAAATCGCAGCTTTTTTGGCGGTTCTATACGTCAAACAGTTGAAAAGCATATATAATTCATATAATGTTTGAGGTTTGAAACGGAGGTTATTCTAATGAACATTCAGGCGACAAAGCTCAGGGTCGGAATGATAATAATGTATCAAAACGAGCTTCACAGGGTAACAGATATTCAACACCTTACACCCGGAAATAAAAGAGGTCTTGTTCAAACCAAAATGAAAAGATTGAAAGACGGTATTTCAGCCGAAAACCGCTTCAGATCGGATGATACGGTTGAAAAAGCTGTTCTGGAACAAAGAAAAATGCAGTATCTTTACTCACAGAACGGCATGTATCACTTCATGGATACTGAAAATTATGAACAGATCGCCATGTCAGATGAAATGCTCGGGGAGAATGTTGACTTTCTTTTAGCCGATACGATGGTTATGGTAGAAATGCATGAGAACAGCCCGATAGGTATCGAACTTCCAAAGACTGTAGATTTGAAAGTAGTGTCAACCGAAGCCGTCATAAAGGGTGCAACCGCCACATCATCTTACAAGCCTGCAGAACTTGAATCAGGAATCACGGTACAGGTTCCGACTTTTATTAAAGACGGTGACATCATCAGAGTGGATACCGGAACAAAAGAGTATGTGGAGCGCGTTAGTAAATAATTCTCTTTTAGAATAAGGAGCTCAACTTGGAAATTAAATTTTCAAATCTTAATGACTTAAAGGACGAATTAGAAAAGGTACTCAAAACCAACGGATACTTTATAAAAACCGAAGAAAAGTATCAGATCAGAACTCCTATCAAGCTTATCTTTGCTATCGAAGGTTCGGATTTCAAGCTTGAGATAAAATCCGAAGTAATTTTCATCGGCGGCGGCGGTTACGGGCTTACCTTTACCGAAAGTCAGGATAAG
>CAYYBZ010000323.1:915-3063 GCA_964470285.1 uncultured Oligoflexia bacterium | reverse complement strand
TGGCAGGGACAAAATTACTCAGGTTACACAAATCCTAAAATTGATGAAATTCTCAATACTATCCCGCAAAAACTCGACAAAAACTCAAGATCAGAGCTTTTGAAAAAACAGCAGAAAATATGGGCCGCAGATTTACCCTCAATACCTCTTTTTTACCGTAACGACATTTGTTTAGTCTCAAATTATTTTAAAGGATATGAGCCTACGGGCAACATCACACCGCTGAGCTGGAATGCCGTAAACTGGAAATTGAGTAATTAGAAATCTTTTAAATATGTTTAAAAGAACAACACTTAAGATAATTCAGGCTTTGATAGTTGTTGCTATCCTTTCATTTATATCTTTTTATCTTCTAAACCTTATGCCCGGTGATCCCATGGATGTTTCCTCTATCGTAAATCCCGAACTTTCAAAAGAAAGAATAGAAAAAATACAGCAATCACCGGGTATTGATAAGCCCTTAACAAAAAGATACGCTATCTGGGTTAAAACTCTTTTTACCGGAGATCTCGGATACTCGAGGACTTACTCAAAAAGCGCCGTTTCTATAATCAAACCTAGAATTTACAACTCCGTTATACTGATTTTTCCGACGATTATTTTTTCTCTTTTAACAGGTATTGTTCTGTCTTACTTTTCAGCACACTCTAAAACCAAAATTACGGACAAAATAATCTGTCTTTTTACTTCTTTGGGAATTTCCGCTCCGACATTCTGGGTAGGCGTAATTCTCATATTTATATTTTCCGTAAAATTTAGAATTTTCCCGGCCGGAGGATCGGGTGAGAAAGAAACTGTATCGCTGATTAAAGATTTAAAATTTATCTTTTTACCGATGACTACACTTACCATTTTTCTTTCCTCATACTGGACCAAATATTTAAGAACGGCTTATCTTGATATTCTAAAAAAGGATTTTATGAAAACTGCTAAAGCAAAGGGTTTATCCGAATCTCAAATATTTCTAAAGCATGGTTTGAGAAACCTTCTGATACCGATAATTACTCTTTTAGCGATATATCTTCCCATGATTTTTGGAGGAACACTTGTTACTGAAACGGTTTTTTCATGGCCCGGAATAGGCAGACTCTTATACGACTCAATCATGCAAAGCGATTTTAATATTGCAATGATTGTTCTTCTTCTGATTTCATTCGCCACGGTTTTTTCAAGTTATTCAGCAGATATAATTTACAAATTCTGCGATCCGCGTTTGAGGGAAAATCGGTGATTAAAATATTTAAAAGAGACAATATTTTCATATTTTTGAGCATTGTTTTTCTGTTAATAGTGATACTTTCATTGTTATCACCGCTTATATCTAAAATTACCGGTTTAAATCCAGAAGACATTGATCTGGCCAACAGGTTTCTTAACCCAAGCATCTCACACCCCATGGGAACCGACGATCTTGGAAGAGATATTTTTATCAGGATTCTTTACGGAGGCAGAATATCAATAATATTCGGAACAGTTCTTACGCTGGCCTCTTTGTTTATAGGAGTTATCCTGGGACTTTTTTCGGGTTATTACCGCGGCTTGATTGATTTTTCCATAATGAGATTAACTGATGCTCTTTTTTCGCTTCCGATTTTACCCGTATTAATTGTTTTTTCAGCGATTGACTTAAACAAGATTATAACGCTGGAAGGTTTTGATATCGGCACAACATCAATAATTAAAATATTCACGGTCATTCTTTTTTTCAGCTGGATGAGCTCAACAAGGATTTTAAGATCGCGTGTGATTGAAATAAAATCGCTTCAATACATAGAAGCCGCAAAAATTCAAGGGGCAGGGGATTTAAGAATAATCTTTCGGCATATTCTGCCAAACTCGCTGGGCTCAGTTACATCCATCTGCGCCGTAACATTGAGCACTACAATTCTTTATGAAAGCACATTGAGTTTTCTAGGCTTAGGGATAAGACCCCCGACTCCCAGCTGGGGCAACATGATTGCCTCTTCTATTGAATTTATGCATTCCTCGCCATTCATGGCTGTATTTCCGGGACTTATGTTATTTATTTCAATTCTCAGCTTAAACGGAATAGCTGAGGGCATTAGAAAACATTACACTTGATTCTAATCCTCACCCTAATATAATACGGAACGCTGATTTAAAAAATCTTTTAAATCCAATCGCATA
>CAYYBZ010000323.1:0-905 GCA_964470285.1 uncultured Oligoflexia bacterium | reverse complement strand
GGAGCCCCTAAAGCGCAGGGCGATGTAACAATGAAAAATCTTTTAGGCGGCAAAGGAGCCGGGCTTGCCGAGATGAGCAATATCGGAATTCCGGTACCTCCCGGTTTTACGATAACGACTGAGGCATGTATCTATTACTATAAAAACAGCGAAAAAATGCCGGAAGGCCTTGAAAAGGAAGTTAAGGAGCATCTTGCCGATCTTGAAAAGAAAATGAATACCAAATTCGGTGACAATTCAAATCCTTTACTTGTTTCAATCCGCTCCGGAGCCAGAGCGAGCATGCCCGGGATGATGGATACAGTGTTAAACCTTGGCCTAAACGATGAAAGCGTAAAGGGAATTATTTCCAGAACTAAAAACGAGAGATTTGCCTATGACAGTTACAGAAGGTTCATACAGATGTTTTCAGATGTTGTTCTAGCGATAGACGGTGAAATTCTGGATGAAATTTTCGATGCAAAAAAGCAAAAGAAAGGATTTAAGTTTGATACTGAACTAAAACCCGATGACCTTAAGGAAATAATTTCGAGCTTCAAACAAAAAATTAAAGAGTTAACAGGAAAAGACTTTCCTCATAATCCCATGGATCAGCTATGGGCTTCGGTCGGTGCGGTTTTCAAATCATGGAACAATAAAAGGGCCAAAACCTACAGAAAACTTAACGATATACCGGATGATTGGGGTACGGCTGTCAACGTGCAGGCCATGGTTTTCGGGAATATGGGAGATGATTGCGCAACAGGAGTTGCATTTACAAGAGATCCTTCAACAGGATCGAAAATATTTTTCGGAGAATATCTTGTTAACGCACAGGGTGAAGACGTAGTAGCAGGAACCAGAACTCCGCAACCCATTAACGAAGACTCAAGAAGCTCAAAAGATCAGAAAACACTGGAATCTTT
>CAYYBZ010000322.1:996-3085 GCA_964470285.1 uncultured Oligoflexia bacterium | reverse complement strand
TGTCGTTTTTGGGTCTGATTCTTGAAAATGAGAAACCTGTACCGCCTCCGGATTTATGAATTAAGGCGGTATGTTTAATGGCTTCAAAAATATTTTCCATTGAGTCGCCTACAGGTAAAACGAAACATGCGGAAAGTTGACCGAGCTCTTTGCCGGCATTCATTAAAGTCGGAGAGTTCGGTACGAATTCAAGATTGGATATCATGCCGAAAAATCTTGCCTCGTCTTTTGCCGCGGCTCCCTTTGTATATTTATCGGAGGGTTTTGCAATGGCTTTGGCAACTCTTTTAAATAAACCCTGCGGTGTTTCTACTACATTACCCCTGTTATCTCTGGTTAAGTATCGTCTTTCCAAAACAGTAAGCGCATTTTCGCTAACCATAAGTAATTTCTTTTTTTGTTCTACTGAAGATTTGGCGGGTTTTGATTTTTGGGTTTTTGAAGGTTTGGTTTTGGTTGTCCTCATCATTTTGTTCTTGATTTTCAATATTTCTTCACTACTCATCATAACTGGATCCCCCTCTGAAAGTACATCGATAAAGGTTCAATAAGCTAATAATTACAATACATTACAATATATTGGGTAAATCTAGCATACATGAAAAATCAGCGCAAGAGGCAAATTTAAAAAAATGTAAGTACTGAATCTTTAACGATTTTTAATAAAGGTGAAAAATAAAAAATCAAAAGGACATTTCCGGCTACCAAGATACCAGTCATAATATTATAGAGATTACAACTAGTTAGATGTGAAACAGAAATATCTTGCGTGGTGTCATCGCCCTTCCCTGCCAGGAACATGGCTTTAACAATTCTTGCATAGTAAAACAATGATATAACACTATTAAGAACTCCTATGGTTGCTAAAATGTATAACTGCTTTTCAATTACAGCCGCAAAGATATAAAACTTACCAAGAAAGCCGGCTAAAGGCGGCAGGCCTGTTAAAGAGAAAAGAAAAACCGCCATTGATACAGCAAGGTATGGATTTTTCTTTCCCAAATCCCTGTATGCGCTTATATCTTCGCTTCCGGTAGCGTCTCTAACGGCAATAACAACTAAAAACGCCCCCAAATTCATGAATAGATAAATAGGAAGATAGAAGAGAATAGCCTTAATTCCTTCCTCGTTAAACGCAGCAAGCCCCATTAGCAGATATCCTGCATGGGCTATGCTTGAATAGGCTAAAAGTCTTTTAAGATTATTCTGGGTTATTGCTGCCAGATTTCCTAAAGTCATGGTCAAAATAGAAAAAAGCATAAAGAGTTCGGGTATTTTGATTTGAGTAAAAATATCCAGTGCTGAGGATTCTTTCACATCGAAAAGTATAAAAATGAATCTTATAAGAATTGAAAAACCTGCGGCTTTTGGGGCAATTGAAAGAAATGCGGTTATCGGCGTCGGAGCTCCTTCATAGACATCAGGACACCACATATGAACCGGTACCATCGCTATTTTAAAGCCAAGGCCTATAATAATGAGTAAAGTCGCAAATATTAGAGGATATGCATGCGTTGCAACATCTGCTGCGGCCAGTAAAGCTTTAATCTGAAAAAGATTTGTTGTGCCGAAAATTCCGTAAAGATAAGACATCCCGAAAATCATTATTCCGGATGCAACACCTCCGAAAATAACATATTTTAATGCCGCCTCACTTGAGGGCTTCTCCCCTCTTTTGTATCCAACCAAAACGTAACTTATTAAAGAGACGGTTTCGATAGCAATATAAATCATCAATAGATCAATTGCCGATGAAAGCATCATCATTCCCAGTGTGGTCGTTAAAAGAAAAACTATAATCTCGGTTATTCCGGCTCCCTTAAACTCTTTTGATTTTGAAACTATGAAAATTATAAAAAGAGTTGTAGTTATAAAAATAAATTTAAAGAATACGGAAAAACGGTCCACTAGAAGAAGTCCGGAAAACAGTTTCATGCTGGAATTTTCGACGTACTGGAAAAACAAAAACGCTGCAGTCATGAGAATTACCCATGATGCAAGACCTATTATGAGTTTTCTTCTGGTACCGAAAATCAGATCAATAATAAAAATACCCAGTATGCCCAAAGTGAGCATAAGCTCCGGCTTT
>CAYYBZ010000322.1:0-986 GCA_964470285.1 uncultured Oligoflexia bacterium | reverse complement strand
TTTAGTGCCAGTATGCTTGCAATGTTTTCCTGAATATAAAACACTTATAACCCCATTATCTTTAGAAGATTCTCAATTGAAGCACTCATAAGTTTTAGAACCGGAAGAGGATAAATTCCTAAAACTAAAATGAGAATTCCCAAAGGTGCTAAAGACAAAACTTCTCTTAAATTGATTTCTTCCAGTTTTTCATACTTTTTATTTAACGGACCCAGGAATATTCTCTGGAAAGTCCAAAGAAGGTAAGCTGCGGTTATAACAATTCCCAGGGCACCGAGTATTGTGCATATTCTGAAAAGGTTATCTGAATAAAACCACATTCTGGATACAACAGCTGCAGGGAAAAGTGCATCGGCGTTAAAGGTTCCTATAAGTGTGAGAGCTTCACTGATAAAGTTTGCAAGACCCGGAAGTCCCATCGAAGCGAAGAACGCCAGTGTGGTTATGCCTGTATATATAGGCACTTTAGTTGCGATTCCGCCGAATCCGTTAATATCTCTGTGATGCACCCTTTCATAAACGACACCGACTAAAATAAAGAGCATGCCTGTGGCCATGCCGTGATTGAACATCTGGAAGAGAGCTCCGTGAAAACCAATGCTTGTCATTGCGGCCATTCCAAGTAAAACATATCCCATATGAGAGACGCTTGAGTATGCGACAAGCTTTTTAAAGTCGGTTTGATACATGGCGCATAAGGCCCCGTATATAATGTTGATTGCGGCAAAAACGACTAAAGCGGGTGCAAACCAGTGAGCCGCATCCGGTAAAATCTGATAACAGACCCTGAAAATGCCGTATGTTCCCATTTTAAGTAAAACGCCCGCAAGTATTACGCTTATTGCCGTTGGTGCTTCAACGTGTGCATCAGGTAACCATGTGTGGAACGGCCAGACGGGGACTTTGATAGCAAAACCGATAAAGAATGCCGCGAATACCCAGAGCTGAAGGCTTCTGGCATACATACCGTTTTTTGCTACAAGTTC
>CAYYBZ010000321.1:1341-3109 GCA_964470285.1 uncultured Oligoflexia bacterium | reverse complement strand
TGGACAAAGGACTGCAGAGAGACCCTGACAAAAGGTATTCGACAGCCCAGGAATTTCTGGACAATATTTTAAAACTTATACCCGAAGATATTTACAAAACAGGCCATGAAAACCTTAAGCATCTTATGGATAGGCTCTTTCCAAAAGAAGAAAGGAAGCATCAGAAAATTGAAAAAACCCCCGTTCTAAATTTATCCGGTTTAAATGATGAAAAAACTTACGGGAAATCACTTTTGTTTACGGGCAGAATAAAATTACCAAAAGCGATTAATTTACCCCTCCTGTTTGTATCTCTATTCGTTATTCTCGCCGGAACATTTACCGGTGACAGAATTTACGATTCAATGGCGATACTAAATACAGGCACCCTGCCTTCTATCAAAAGCTTTCTGTCAAAGAATTCACCTAAGCTAAAAAGGCATTTAAGACCTGAGATTAAAAACAGTTTGAGCAAATATAAGACAAATCAAAAAGCCGGAACCGTTACAATAAATTCTCATCCATGGTCCTTGGTTTATATAAACGGCAAAGAAATAGGAGAAACACCTTTAAGCGGACTACGCCTGAAGCCGGGGAAATATCTGCTGAACCTCGCCTTTCCCGACGGCAAAAACCTTATCAAAAGATTTGATGTTAGAGCGGGACAAAAAACCGTTATCTTTGAGAAATCTCCGAAAAAATGAGATGATACTTCTGATGCGGATTAGAAAACAATTTATATTTTATCTTTTACTATACCTGACTGCCTGTATAGCGATGTTAAATGTTCCCCTGTTTGACATTCTAGGCTACGAATTCGCCATAACCTTTGCCGTTATTAATTTTTGCTTAATCGGAGATCTGGTTGTTTACCGTCCAAAAGAGCCTTTAACCGCAGAAAATTTCAAGAAATACGTAAAAAGTCCGCTTTGGGAATCTATAATTCTTACAACATTTCCTTTAGTTTTCATGTCAATAAAAGAGTTTTTTTTCACAAGCTGCAATTATTCAAAAGGCTTAATATTTTACATGTTACTTTCTACGGTTTCCGCGGTTTTAGGCTATTCTATGGCTCTTTTCTGTTCGAGTGTATTTTCCAAAAAATTAAATAAAACACTATTATTTATTTTTATTGCGTTAATACCTATATTTTCTTTTTCGTACCAGCTTGCATTCGGCCCTGCAGTCGACTCCTACAATCACATTTTCGGATACTTTGCCGGACCGATTTATGACGAACTTATTGAAATAACCCCTACCCTTATATCTTTCAGGTTTTACTCCTTAATGCTTGCTTTCTCTTTTCTGACAGCGGCTTATTTTATTTCAAGTGCCAGAAGCAAAGATTTGCTATCAGCAAGGAAAGCGATAATCCTGTCCGTTATATCGATTATTATTCTAATATCTTTATTCTCAGCTTTAGGGACAAAACTCGGATATACAAGGACAACATCGGTAGTAAAAAATAAACTGCCTCTTAAAATCGAATCACAGCATTTTGTTTTTTATTACACAAAAGAAGCAAACAAGACCATAGACCGTATAATCGAGGAGTTCGAATTCAGATTCTCTCAGTTAACCGATTTTCTCAAAGTAAATCCCGATTATAAAACAGAAGTTTTTGTCTATCCCGACTCAAAAACAAAACAGAAACTGATGGGCGCAAGATCGGTCTTTATTGCGAAGCCGACAAACAAACAAATTCATATGAGAAATACAAAACCGGAAAATATTCCGATCAAACATGAACTTACTCATATACTTGCAAGCTCTTTCGGGCTTCCTATTT
>CAYYBZ010000321.1:0-1331 GCA_964470285.1 uncultured Oligoflexia bacterium | reverse complement strand
TTCCTATTTTAGGATTAAGCCCAAGAATAGTTCTTGTCGAAGGCCTTGCGGTTGCCGCCGAAGGATACTCATGGGAGATGACTTATGATGAATATGCAAGAGCTCTTCTTGAAATGAAAATGATGCCTGATCTAGGTAAAATGATGGGACCAATAGGCTTTTACTCTAAACAGTCAAGAATAGCCTACTACGCCTCGGGGTCATTTTGTAAATTTCTAATTGAAAAATACGGAATTGAAAAGTTCAAAAATGTTTACTACGGAAAATCTTTTGAAAGCATTTACGGTAAGAAATTTGACGAAATCTCCTCCCGATGGAAAGGAGAAGTTTTCAAAATTAAATTGAGCGAAAAACTGTTAAAATATGCTGAAATCATTTTTAAACCCAAGGGAATTTTCGGTAAAAAATGTGCGCGTGAAGTGGAATGCCTCAGCGTAAAGGCCAAGCAGTATAGAGAGGACTTCAGCCAATCAGTAAATTATGCCAAACAGGCTCTTAGGCTCTCAGGAAACAATATTTATCAGAGAAGACTTCTTATGAAAACTTACAACTGGAACAGGAATTATAAAAAAGCGTATGATGAGGCCCAAATAATTGCCAAAACAAAAAATATTCCAGATAATCTTATTCTTTCCTATCTTGAAATGGGCTTCACATACAATCTTATGATAGAAGATTTCAAAACCGCCCTTGACTTTGTTATAGATATTATTGAACTGGGTTACAACGCTACAGTTAACCTGGAATACTCTATATTTAAACGTATGCTTGAGAATTCTTCATTACAAAAAACACTGAAAAATTATATATCATCTAAGGACCTGATCGACAGAAGAAAAATAATTGTCGACATGCAAAGACAGGGCTATTTGAAGGACATTGGCGATAATTTATTACTTTATACGGCCTATCTGTACTTTAAAACCGATGAGTACGGTACGGCGTTAAATTATCTGAAAAAGATCCGCGCACCTTTTGGGAATACAATGGTTGATAAATATTACCATAAACTCAAATTAAGATGTTATTTTGAAACACGCAATTATGAAGCTGCAAAAAAGAATGTTGAGAATTATCAAAAACGGTTCAATTCAGCGGCAGACAGGCTTTACGTAAAAGACTGGCTTGAAAGAATCGAATTTTCAAGACGCTCAATACCTTCACGGATGAAGGATCAATCAGATATATTTTGAAAAACCTTTTTCGCCCAGGTCTTTAAGCATTTCTTTCATGTCGTCTATTCTGGCTTTGTCGCATACAAAAACAGCATCTTCACTTTCAATAATAACAAGATCCTTAACACCCATAGCCACCAGTAGTTTATCCCGGGT
>CAYYBZ010000320.1:0-3110 GCA_964470285.1 uncultured Oligoflexia bacterium | reverse complement strand
GGAATCAAGAGATATCGCGAAATAGTATCCATTATTATTAAGCTTGGTTTTGATGACCTGATTTCAACCGCCAAATTGGAAAAGTATGTAAACTTCGGTCAGAAGTTTTTGCCGGGTAAAAGGGATCCAAAAACAGAAAAACTGACCAGGTGGGAAAGGGTTAGAATTGCAATAGAGGAACTTGGACCTACATTCGTCAAATTCGGCCAGATTATGAGTAACAGGCCCGATCTTCTTCCCAAAGATTTAATTACAGAACTTGTAAAACTACAGGACTCTGTAAAATCTTTCCCGTCGGAAGATGCTAAAAGAATTGTAGAGGAAGAACTCGAAAAGCCGATAAACGAAGTTTTCGAATACTTTGATGATAATCCTATAAACTGCGCTTCAATAGCCCAGGTTCACAAAGCAAGCCTAAAAACCGGTGAAGAGGTCGCGGTCAAAATTCAAAAACCCTCAATCGATAAGACGGTTCAGGTCGATCTTGAGATAATGGGGCATTTAGCGGCATTTATAGAAAGACATGTCGAAGAAGCTCATGCTATCGACATCACGGGTATCGTAGAGGAGTTTGATAAAAAGATAAAAGAAGAGCTCGATTTCACATTTGAAGCCGCTCATTATGGGCGCCTGCGAAGAAATTTTAAAGAAGATGAAAATATTTATGTTCCTAGGATTTTTGGGCAATACACAACAAGAAAACTCCTGGTAGTCGAGTTTATTAACGGAGTTAAGATCTCTGAAGTAACGGAGGAAAAGGGGCGTGAACTGAATTCGAGGCTGATTGCAAAAAGAGGAGCCACACTTGTTCTTAAACAGATTTTTGAGCACGGCTATTTTCACGCCGATCCTCATCCGGGAAACATTTTGATACTTGAAAACAATGTCATATGCTTTCTGGATCTTGGGCAGGTTGGATCAATAACACCAAGACAAAGAGAAGATTTAAGTTCAATAATAGTGGGAATTATTACGGGCAACTCTTCAAAAGTGGTTCATTCGCTTACGCAGCTGTCTGAAACACCCCCTTTAGAAACTATTGATCAGCTTGAAAATGAAGTTGATGAATTCGTCGGTAGATATTCATACATACCTTTAAAAGACGTAAACATAGTGGCTCTCTTGGATGAAATAGTTAAAATCCTTGCCGGCCAAAACCTAAGGCTCAATCCTGTGATGTTCCTTCTTTTGAAGGCCTTTGTTACTCTCGAAGGACTGGGTAAAAAGCTGGATCCTGAATTCAATCTTGTTGAGCATGCCGAACCTTTTGCCATGAGACTTTTAAAGGAAAAAATGAGCCCCAAAGAAATAGTTAAGGACATTTTTACTATAGCGTCGGATTTCAGATCATTACTTAAAAACCTTCCAACAGATATACGCGACATGATAAAAATGGTTAAGTCCGGCCAGACAAAGATTATTTATCAGGTAAAGGGATTGGATCCAATGCTTAACAAGCATGACCAGATAAGTACAAGAATAGTGTTCGCTATAGTTCTTGCTTCTCTAATAGTGGGCTCATCCCTGATAGTTCACTCAAAGATACCGCCTACATGGCACGGAGTTTCAGTTATAGGAATAGCAGGTTTTTTGGCGGCCGGTTTTATAGGCTTCTGGCTTATAATTTCCATTCTGAGAAAAGGAAAAATGTAAGTTTTAAGTCATCTTCTTTTTTAAAAAGAATCCTTTAATCCTTTCAAAGTAATAGTATATTAAGGGAACTAATAGAAAAGTGAAGATGAGTGAACCTATCATTCCTCCTATGATAACGGCGCCCATGGATACTTTAGCTCCGTTAAAAGATCTGAGCTGCGGCAGTGCCCCGAAAATTATTGCAATAGAGGTCATTAAAACCGCGCGGAACTTGTTTTCAATTCCGAACCAGATGGATTCTTTAAGAGGATGGCCTTCGGAATAACGTCTCATTGTCGTATCAAGTATCAATATTGCGTTATTGACGGCAAGACCTATAAGCATGACCATTGCCAGCATTGAAGCTACGTTCATGCTTGAATTAGTAAAAAACATAATTAAAAAGACGCCTGTAAAAGATGTTATGATAGAGGAGCCGATAGTGACGGGGTGAAGAAATGAATTTAATATCGCAGCCAGCAACATAAACGTTAAAACCATTGCTAAAATCGCCGCTTTGGATGTTTCTCTTTGAGATTCTTCCTGATATTCGGCGTTGCCGGAATATCTGTACCCGTAACCCGGTTTAAAATCTATGCTTTTAAAAGATTCATCAAGTTCTCTCTGCACAAGTCCTGCGGTAGATTTTGAAAGAAAGCCGTCCAGCTGTATTATTCTCTGGCGGTCTCTTCTCCAGATTGTAGGGATGGCCTTTTGTTTTTTTAACTCGCCCAAACTTGTTATTGGCTGAAGTCCGTATTTGGAAATTACGTTTATTCTTCTTAAATCTTTGAATGTCTGCTTATAATCTTCGTCCATTTCAATGTTTATCGGGTATTCTTCTCCTTTTTCCTTGAAAACATTATCGTCGTTTCCGTAAATTGAAGTTCTTAATACGCCTGCCGCTTCTGCATATGTGATTCCTGTTGAAAGCATTTTCTGCTGAACCGGTTCAAAAACAATTTCATCCTTTGGATTTTTATAGCTTGACGTTACCGACCTGAAGTAGCCGGAATTTTTCATTATGTCAGCCATTAAAATGGAATTTTTTACCATCTCGTCATAAACGATTCCGATTACTTCGATTGAAACATCTCCCTGATTTTCTCCTATACCCTGCCCACGCATCAGGTTGATTTCTACTTCGGGGATTTTTGCGATTTCGGGAATCAGCTGATTTATGATATCCAAATCGCTTCTGTTTCTTGTTTTTGCGTTTGTTAAATTAATCTTAACCGCTGCGTTTTCAACTCCGTTTTCGCCCGTAGTATTAAGATATGATTCCACTTCGGGAACGTTTTGTAAAAGTGCTTCAATTTTTGATGTTGTCTTCACCGTATTCTTGATTGTGGAATCTTTAGGCATTGTAATAAGGGCCTGAATCATATTTTCGTCTGAAGTAGGTATAAATTCACTTCCAAGATATTTAACAAGGTAGGTTGAAGAAAACAGAAGTGCAAACATCAGTATGATCCATA
>CAYYBZ010000319.1:2187-3111 GCA_964470285.1 uncultured Oligoflexia bacterium | reverse complement strand
CGGCCTTCCGGCACCTTCTCCCAGACATCGCAAAACATTATTCCTTTTATGATATTTTTCTCGGAGTAGTAGACTATTCCCTTTTTAAACTCTTCTTTCCAGTCGTAATTCACATCCAGCTCGGAATTGACTTCCCCGAGGGCCTCGAAACCGAAATCAAAAAGATCGGAAAAAAAATAAGGTATATAGATGAATTTCTCGTTTGAACCGGACATATTTCTTCCTGCTGTTTTTCCCTGGGTAATGGCATTATCCCAGTGCTCAAGCCTCATGCATTTTTCCAAAGACTTATAAGGGAAGAACGCTATATCTCCCGCCGCGTAAAGATCGTCAAAACCGCAAATCTTAAGTTCGTTATCAACCGTGATACCGTTTGAAATCTTTATATCGGTATCCTTTGCAAGACCGACTTCTGGTTCTATGCCTATGCCGGCGACTATTACGTCTGCTTCTATCTCTTTATTGGATTTTGTTTTTACCATAAAACCGTCACTACTTTTATTTATGCTCTCGGGAACATCTTCGGATATTATTTTTACTCCCCTTTGCCTGTAGTCTTTTTCGATGGAATCCGCCAGAGGCTCAGGAAAAATTCTTTGAAGAATTTTTTTTTCGGGAAATATTAAGCTCACCTTCGCTTTTTTCATATTAAGGGCTGCCGCTATTTCTGAGCCTATATAGCCGCCGCCTACAACTAAGACCTCTTTGCCTTCTTTGACGATTTCATTTAAGGCCAGATAATCATCAAGATATCTGTAGTAAATTATTTCATTAAAATCCCCTCCCGGAATTTTAAGTTTTTTCGGAGTGCCCCCGGTTGCCAGAAGTATTTTTTCATATGAATACTCAGATCCCTCGGAGTCTGTAACTGCTTTATTCTTGGTATCGAGATTCTCTGCTTTTATCCCCAGCTTGAGAGTTACA
>CAYYBZ010000319.1:0-2177 GCA_964470285.1 uncultured Oligoflexia bacterium | reverse complement strand
CCGCCATTGTTCTACCTAATCTTTCAAATTCAGCATTATTTTTTTTGTAAAAACTTTCGTCATTCACGTATATCTCGTCTGGTTTTTTCTTTCCCGTCCATAAGTTTTTGGAAAGAGGCGGACGGTGATAGGGAAGACGATTCTCGCTGCCTATCATCAATATTGAACCTTCCTTATCGTTTTCTCTTATACCCTCAATTGCGGACGCCCCTGTCACGCCTGCTCCTACTATAACGTATTTGTAATCATTTTTAGCCACATCGCTCTCCTTGTAATTTTATTAATTATTGTCACATGTCGAAAAATATCTTATCTCCCATAACGAAATCATGAACTTTCTTTCTGAAGCCGATTTTTATTGAAGACGCACCGGACTTTAAAGAACTTATATCAAGTCTTTGCTGTGTTAAGTTTATCTCCAGGTAATGACTGCGGTACTGAATATGCACATGCAGATTTTTAAGTCCTTTGGGGAGCACCGGGTTCAACCAAAGAACGTCTTTCCTGACCTCTAAACCGAGATAAGCTCTTTGCAATATGTCTATTGTCCCGGTCATTGCTCCAAGGTGAATACCTTCCGGTGTCGTACCGCCCTGAATATCCGAGACATCGCTTTGCAGAGCTTGTTTAAAAAGTTCCCAGGAACGTTCCCTGTCAGATCTTGCTATAACCCAGGAATGAACTACCCGGCTGAGAGTTGAGCCGTGAGAAGTTCTCTTCAGATAATAATTTATATTTTTCGGTATGGTTTCGTATTCAAAGCTGTAACCCAGATCATTGAATATTTCCCTCAATTCATCCGCCGAAAAAAGATAAAAAAGCATGAGTACATCTGCCTGTTTGGACAGTTTGTACCTGTTCGGTGTATCACCTTCGGCTTCCAGTATCCTGTCCAGCCTCTGTATATCGCCGTATTTTTCTGTGTAACCTTCCCAGTTAAACTCTTCCAGCTTATCGTAGTCCTCAAACTGGGAAATGATTCCATCGGAATGGAACACTATTTTCATTTTTTTTGTAATATCTCTCCATTTTTCCTTCTCTTCGTCGGTTATGTTCATTTTTTCCGAAAGTTCTCTTCTAGTTACCATAGGAAGTATGTCAAAAATCTCCAAAGCTTTTTTCAAAACCCATACCGCCATAACATTTGTATATGAGTTATTGTTAAGCCCGGGCCTGTCGGAATCAGGATAGGCCTCGTGGTATTCATCCGGGCCCATTACACCTTTTATTTCGTAGCGGTCGATCTCTTCGTTGTATTCGGATATTCCAGCCCAGAAACGCGCTATTTCCAGAAGCATCCTCGCTCCATAAAAAGACATAAACTCCAAATCATCTGTTACCTGGTAGTACTGCCAAAGATTATAGGCAATAGCCGCGCCCACGTGTCTTTGAAGCCTTGAATTATCGGGTATCCATCTTCCCGATTTCGGGTTGTAATGAATTCTCTGACTCTCTTCTCTTCCGTTCGAACCCGACTGCCACGGATACATTGCTCCTTTAAAACCTTCCTCTCTGGCCTCTTTTATGGCCTGATTTAAGCGCCTGTACCTGTACATTTCCAATGATCTGGTTATCTCAGGCATTCTATAATTCATAATCGGGAATATGAAAAGTTCGTCCCAGAAAATATGACCCCGGTATGCTTCGCCGTGCCAGCCTCTGGAAGGCACTCCTGTATCGATATCCATTGTATGAGGAGAACATGTCTGAATTAGGTGGAATGTATAAAGCTTAAGAATAAGTTCGATCTCGTCATTTCCGTGATCGGAATTACTCGGAGTAAATTTTATTTCATATCTTCTCCATATTTGTTCCCAGACAAGCGAATGATGTTTTAACATTTCATCAAAAGAATAGTCGATATCGGTAATCTTTCTGGCTTCAAGACCGCACTCGGAAACGGCTTTGTCTCTTGACGTATACATTGAAAATATTTTTTGAGCTTCAATTTTATGCCCCTCTGAAACTTCGGTTTTGAATATTTTCGAAATAATCGGTCCTTCTATTGAATCTTGCGGCTTTAAATCAAGCTTTTGACCGTCTTTAAAAATTCTTGTTTTTGTAGACTGTGATACATGCAGGTTTGACTGATTGGTACGCATCTCAAGGTAAATACTCTCATCGTCGAGTGACTCGGCGCTTACAAGTTTTAAATGTCCGCTGTTTAATTCTCGGTA
>CAYYBZ010000318.1:0-3129 GCA_964470285.1 uncultured Oligoflexia bacterium | reverse complement strand
TTATTTCATCACATGCCTTTTCTCCCTTTTCTTTAGGTAAAAATGAAAGATGGTTCTGTAACGGATAAGGCACGTAAAGTTTATCATCGGGGAAATAAACCGAAGATTTTCTGTCATAACTGGTAAGCATACAAAACCCTCTAAGAAATTTATTAACTTCTTCATCGCCGCCGAAAATCCAGTGGCCGCCGCCCAATTCAAATCTGTAGGAGTTTTCATCGTTTCTATTAAAAGATTTTCTACCGCTCAAATCTACGTAGTAAGACGTACATATTCCGCCCGGGACGTGGGCAGACTCATAAATTTCCTCGCCTGTCGTAATTCCTACACTTAATCCTGTGATTCCTGCTCCTAGAATCATTTGAAACCTAACCTTTCTTCATTAAACTGCTATAAATTTTTTCCAGATCTTTAACATGGTCGTCGAGAGTTGTTATATATTTGTTTATGTTTGCTTTAATCCTTGAATTAAGTTCGCATATTTTTGAAGGATCATTAATCAGAGACTCCATAATATCAGCAAGTTCTTTAGCAGATAAACTTTTATTAAGCAAGCCTGTGACTTCTTCTACGGTATAATCGGTTATTCCGCCGATTTTATTACCTATAACAGGTACTCCTTTTGAAAGGAATTCAATACCTACATATCCGTAAACTTCTTCCCATACTGAGGGGACAATCCCTACATCTATATTTTTAAGAATTTCATCAATCTCGTGCTGTTTATAAAAACCGTGATAAATGACATTATCCATTTCAGACATGTATCTTTTAAAATTACTGTCTATTCCTCCGTAAATATGCATTTTAAAACTGTTGGACAGCCCCTTGCCGGTAAGTATTTTAAGGGTTTCCAGCATTAACCTTGACCCCTTTGGAACGGTTGCGCACCCGTTGAAGGTTGCAAAATTTAGCTGATCTTTCGTTTCTTTAATATCCTTAAATCTTATTTTGGAAATATGGCTTACACTTGAGTGCAATACTTTTATGTTGTCTCTTTTTAACAGAAACCCCCCATATATATCGGCAACTCTTTTAGATTGCGATAAAAGCAAATCAATTTTTTTTAATTTCTCAAGATTAATATCTCTTCTTTTTTGATAATTAACCTCAAGCACTTCATCTCTTTTAACCGCATTATTAAAAATCCTTTTACTTCTGTGTTTTCGAGTGGTTATTTTGTTAAAAAAAGTTTTTATTCTTTTTAACAGACTGAAAATCAATTTTAATCTTCTAATTGCATTGATCATGGTTCGATTTACCGATTCTTTGTTTGTTCGGGGAGCGTTATTACAGCAAATTTTGCACTTATGACCTATTTTAGTTTCAACGCATAGTTCATCTCTGTAATCAAACAGTTTTAAAGTTGGACACAAAAGAAAATAATCATGTAACGTCATTACAGAAGGAACACGGGATTCTTTAATCATATCTATTAAGGTCGTCGGAAGACCGGCCAGTTCCTGTATGTGTATTATCTCAGGGATTACCTCCTTTAACACTTCGTTAAATATTCTAAGGCTCTCAGGTTCTTCAATATCGAGAAGAGGATAAGCAGTTCCCGCATCCCCGGAATGGAAAATAGGAGAATTAATAATCTCATAGACCCGGATTTTATCCATTTGCCACTTTTTTAACTTTGTGGTCTTTGAAAATGGATAGTGCCTTCCGGAACAAAAGTAGAATACTTCATGTCCCGCTTTTTGCTGAGCGGACATAATATCCTGTGAGTAGTCGATAGCCCCGCCGACTCTCCAAGGTTTAAAGCCCCAGCCTATATGTAAAATTCTCATGTTTTAAGCAAAAAAAACAAAAAATCAAAAGTCATTAACCGTAGTTTAAGTTATTCTAACAAGCTCTTTTCCGCTTCCATGTTTATAGTAGTAAATGGTGCCTATCAAAATTATAAATTCAACTAAAGTAACAGCCGATACAGTTCCATAGTATGAGAAAAAGTAGGTCAGAAGAAATGTAAGAGATATTCCGGCAACTCCTGCCATCACATGTATTTTTGCGAAAATGTCCGCTCTCCCTCCAACCAAAAGAAACTGGATTCGAAACGCATTGGCATTGATAAATAGAATCATTATCAACAGCATTCTGAAAACTGTCAAAGTAATTTCACTTTTTTCACCTATAAATATTCGTAATGCGTACGGCGCCAAAAAATAAAGTATCGGCAGCCATAATAAAAAGGCTATTGTTGTATATTTCTGGAGTTTCATCATTATTACAGCCGCCCTTTTTCTGTCAACGCTGAATATCTTACTCAACCTCGGATAAACCGCCGTAAGAAGAGGATTTAAGGGGAAAACCTGACACATATAAATAATTTTATCTGCAACGGTATAAAATCCTGTTATTGTATTATTGGTCAGCAATCCAACGGCAAATATTCTGGTATTTGAGTAAAATGCAATAGATATTTTTGAAACAAATACACTCCATCCGTCTTTTAATTCCTTTATCATCTCTTTTCTTGTCGGGAACAAAAAGGTAACCTTAAATATCTTTAAAACAAAAATGATTCCGACAACTCCCGATACTATGAATCCCAGCGAGTTAAGAAGAGGGACTAAAACATAATCATTTTCATGTTTGATAAAAATAAAAATTGCTATCAGAAAAATTGTCTTAGCCAGAACCGTTAAAATAGTTATAAACTTCATTTTTTCCATGCCCTGAAAAAACCAGACCGGGAAAAGGACATTTCCGAGTACAATTCCAAAAGTTAATACATAGACAAGATATTCATTACGAAATTTCGGGATTAAAAATACAAGAAAAGCAACAATCACAAGACTTAAGAACGTAAATATTATTTTAACGGACATAACCGACCAGAACATACCCGAAACGCGTTGTTTATCATCCCTGATTACCGCTAAGTTTCTGGTTGCCGAAAGGTTAAAACCGTAATCCGTAAAAATTACGAAGTATTGAATAAAAGCCTGGGCGAAGGCAACAAGGCCGTACTTCTCGACGCCCAGAACCCTTATCAGGTAGGGTATTGTAATTAACGGGAATAAATAGTTTGCTACTTCAAGCGAAGAAAGGCTGAATATATTGGACAGGATAGTTTTTTTGCCTGTCGATAAATTGTTTAATTTAAAATACTTCAAGAAAAAT
>CAYYBZ010000317.1:0-3147 GCA_964470285.1 uncultured Oligoflexia bacterium | reverse complement strand
GATTTCGAAAACCCGATTTCCGTTTACTGATTCGGCAATAAGTTTTGCATTCTCTTGGTCTTGCATTAATCTTTCAATGTTGTTTTCCAGCGCATAAATTCCTGCTGCGGCTAAAATTCCGGCCTGTCTCATGGCACCGCCGAACATTTTTCTATTTCTATGTATTTTGCCTTCAATTAAATCTTTTGGACCGCAAATAAGCGAGCCTACCGGAGCTCCAAGTCCCTTTGAAAGGCAAAAAGAAATTGTATCAAAGTATGATGCATATTCTTTTACGGAAATACCGGTTTGAACCGATGCATTGAAGACCCTTGCACCGTCCAGATGCATTTTCAGTCTCTTTTGACCTGCAAATTCTCTGATCCGTTTGATGTTATCTAAAGGGAAAATTCTGCCCCCTCCCCTGTTATGTGTATTTTCACAGCAAATTAACTTTGTTGGCGTATAATGATGATTATCTTCCTTTATGGATTGTTCAAAATCCTTAACATCAAATATTCCTGTTTGGCCTACTTGAGTGTATTGAACACCTGCTATTACCGGTCCCGCTCCGGATTCGTACAGATAGCAATGAGCGTTTTTACCTATCAACACCTCATCTCCGGGCTCCGTATGAGCCTTTATTGCAATGTGATTTGCCATACTGCCGGAAGGAACATACAAAGCTGTCTGCTTACCTGTTATATTTACCGCCATTTCCTGTAACTTATTTACAGTAGGGTCTTCACCGTAAACATCGTCACCTACTTCGGCATCTGCCATAACCTGACGCATGGTCCGGTCCGGTTTGGTCAGCGTATCACTCCTTAAATCAATCACTTTCATTGAGATCTCCTCTTTATTCTTCAACTGGTTTAACTAACAGAGATACATTACTAAATCAAGAAAGTGTTTGGAACGATAAGAAGTTAAAGTAATTACAAAACTATATGAAATAATTATATATATTGATATTATATAGAGCATGCCGCGTAGAAAAGATGAAGATTCATTTGATTGGGACGAGCCTACTAATCCCAGTAAATCATTAGAAGATGAAAAGCTCGATAAAATCGAGGATGACTGGAATGAGTCTATGTGGGATGCAGATACGGGAAGCTTTGCGCTCAAAGATGCAAAGAAATTCTGGAATGAGGTGAGCCAGGAAGTATCAAGCGCCCTTATGTCCATTCCCGAGCGTATTCCCAAGCAGGATATGGCCAGGGAAAGACTCGACAATATCGATATGGCAAGAGGCTTCGCTATAGCACTTATGATGCTCAGCCACACAGTTATGGCCCTTAACACATATCAAATGCTTCCGGAAGTTGCTTTCATGCCCGTTCATTTGATTACAAAATTCTCTTCTACTTTGTTTATACTGATTTTCGGCATCTCTATTGCCAAGTTTTATCTTCCTTACTACCATACTGATAAATGGTCGGCTAAGAGAAACCGCCTTTTGTGGAGGGGGTTTACAATACTTTTGTGGTATAAAATACTCACTCTCGTTCAGATGTTTCAGACAAGAACCCGCGAAGACATAATAGACACTCTTCTTTTTAATAATTTTACCGATTTTGCAGAAGTTCTGAACTTTTACTGGCTTATAATTATATTGATCGCCATTTTTATTCCGATATGGATAAGAATGAACTGGATATTAAGGATAATTACTATAATTGTTGTTGCGGTCTCAGGAGTACTTCTTGAAAAGTATTTTGATTTCTGGGGCTACTGGCAAATTAAGGCAATGCTCGTTGAATATCCCAGAACATACTGTTACGGTCAGTTTCAAAGAGGGGCAGTAGTTCTATTTGCAATGTTTTTAGGGGGAATATTTCTTGAACGTGCCGGATTTAACAAGGATAAATTTGTACTTGGAGCAGTAAGCATAGGTTTAGCTGTTGTTTTCGGAACTGTTTTTCTTATCCTGGCCGGACAGTCAGAATTGCAAACCTACGACATTCTTCTAAAAATATCTAAAAACTGGGGAAAGCATCCTCCAAATGCTCTGTTTATGTCTTTTAGTCTTTTCGGCGCATTTTCAATATTCGGCTTATGTCTTATCGTACCATCATGGTTGACATTCTTATTTAAGCCCATTTCACTTATCGGAAAAGAGCCATTTTTCTGCTTTAACTGGCACCTAATATTGATATTCGTTGTTTTTAGATATATTATGAATCTTAGATGGGACGTCACATATACGGAAACAATACTACTTTTTGCTGTGGCCTTCATGACATCTTTTCTGCTTTCACCTATAAATACATTAATTAAAAAAAGAGGAGTTTTATGGAAATGGTTACTACCATAAGAAAACTGCTTTGTTTTGCAATAATTCTTTTATTAATCTGTGCTTCATTCAGCTTCGCCCAGGATATTAAGAAAAAAGACTGGACCGACTTGCTTGCAAAAGAAATTGAACAAATAGATAAAAGCTTTAACGGCGAGTTTGGAATATATATTGAAGATCTTAAAACCAAGAAGAAGTTTACATTCAACGCAGGTCAGAGATATTATCTCTCCTCAGTTGTAAAACTATTCATTATGGCGGAGATATACAGGTTAATATATGAAGGGAGACTGGGCTGGAATGATAGAATACGTATTGCAAAATCAAAATACAGGGACGCCGGATTTATAATCAACTATCTAAAAGAAGGTCAGACAATTACTATAAGAAAGCTTATGAATTCTATGATGCAGAAAAGCGATAATGCCTCTACGGATATCTTATTTGAGATTGCAGGTCTGTCAAATGTGGACGATGCAGCCAGAAGATACGGAGTATTTGATTTAGGCATTCTTACGACAATGCTTGAAATAAGAAAGATAGTTTTCAGGGAACTTCACCCTTTAGCGGGAAACCTGACTGCAAATGATTATATTAATCTATGGAAAATACGTCCTTTTCAACCTAAGCTTAAAAAATTCGCAGCATTAATAGGCAAACCTAAACGGAAATTTTATCCCGAAGAGCTATCCTTATCTTATGAGAAATTTTTCGCAACCGGATCAAATTCCGCATCGTTAATAGCATTATCAGAATATCTCAAAAATCTCGCTTACGGCGAAATAATTAACCCTCAAGCAAGCAAAGAAATGATTGAGTTATTAAAATCATGTAAAACCGGGAAAAATAGAATCAAAAAGGGATTACCC
>CAYYBZ010000316.1:0-3173 GCA_964470285.1 uncultured Oligoflexia bacterium | reverse complement strand
AGGAAAAAGCTTATGTGTAAAGTCAGCCAAGTACCCGCCTTTGAATTTCATATTTTCTCTTACGTCAAGCTTTCCCCCCGGAAAATCATAAGCTTCTAGAATTTTAATAAAGTTATCTATTAAATCGGCCCATCTGCCCCGGTCCGTCATTGTACCTGTACCGATATTTACCTGGGGATTTTCGGTCGGATCGTCGCAGGAAGCTTTGGGCCCTTTTCTTCTGTGATTATACGAATGAAGATCAAAAACAAAAAAACTGCCGTGTTTAGCTTTTAAATCACTGAATAATATTTCAAGCTCCTTGTAGAAGATGTCATATTGATTTAGAGATCTTTCTACCATATCTTTTGGAAGAGGCTTTTTCCAGACCTGCAAACCCCATGCATCTTCGGGCTTAAGATAAAGTGCTTTGTCACGGCTGCGGTTAAGATCAACTTCAAAACGCGATCTTCTAACCACAATCTGATTCGGTGCCATAGACACCCATGAATCGGTAAAAGGGTCCTCTTCCCTTAAGCGTTCGCTGTCTGATAGATTCATATAAGGTAGCAATTCTCTTCTTATTTCGTGCCCGCTATGAATCGCGGCCGCGATAACGGGTCCATCGCCTTTAATCGCCTCACTGATTTCAGTATTCATTAGAAACCCAGCTACCTCAATAAAACATTTTTTCAGTACATTTTAATTAATTTAATTCTGATAGTATCGGAAAAAGATTTTTTTAAAAACTTACATTTTGAAGTCTGGAGTTTGGCCTATACTTCCTTCCTGCTTTAGCGCAATGCACACCCTTTAAAAGGACTGCATCGGCAGTAAAATCGAATGCGCCCTTCATAAGGGAGCTGCCCACCCCGTAAGCATCAACGGGAACCTTTATTCTTTCAAAAGCCGCTATTTTTTCAGCGGTAAAACCTCCTGAAACAACAATCTTTACATGATCGAAACCTTCTTTATCCAGGGCTTTTCTGGTCAGTTCTACAAGTTTCGGAGTTACTCCCGTTGGTTTTATCTCTCCCATCTGCCTTACCATGGATTTATCCACCATATTTTCCGAAGTATCGAGCCTTACCCCCCAAAGCCTCTCCTTAAACTCCCTTGCGCATGCAAGAGATGTATTAACGCAGTCATTTTCAAAATCAACGAGAGCGATGAGATTAGTTTTAGGGTAAGCATCCGCAAATAAACCTGCCGCTTTTATTGTGTCCCCGCCTAGCGAAGCTATTAAAGCATGAGGAACAGTCCCGGAACTTTTCGCTCCCCACCACTCTGCCTGCGCTGGAGTAGAAACAGCCTGTGCTCCCCCAATATGAGCTGCATATCCATCTCCACCCTGAACCTCCCAATGATCAAACCTGGCAGGGAAATACATAACCGTTTTTCCGCCGGCTGCTCTGACAATGTTTCTTACATTTGTCGCAATTTTGGTTCTTCTGGCCAAGACACCGAGATAAACCGTTTCAAGATGCGCAAAATGGCTTGCATCTCCCGTTATATGCAAAACACTTTCCCATGGTTCTATTTCATCTCCGTCATGCAATGCCTCGACTTTCAGTTCATTGAAATGATCCTCCCAGAGTATGTCCAGAGTCTGATTTATATATGTCTTTTCCTTAACCGTATCTACGTAGGCTCCCTTATCGAAGTAGAATGCTTCTCTTTCAATCTTTTTAAGTTCAAAAAGTCTGTCAAAAAGTTTATATGCTCTTTTGTAGTCCTTGTATCTTCCTGTACCTATTTTTAGAATAGAAATAGCCTCGTCTATTCCACAAAGGAGTGCTTCTTTCTTCTGAAAAATCTGCATCGTAATTTCGGGATGTATTTTGTTCTTTTCAAGAACTACTTTCTGTCTCCAAAAGTAAATATCTGACCTGTAACCTCGTCTTATCTCCTGAACAGGGATGTCAAATATATGTAATGGAAGACGCTTTTTCACACCTGTCTCCCCTGTCGCTTTGAACACTGATTTGCTCCGTTAATTTTAGAACTACCCGTTATCAGCCTCACCCCTCGATCGTATGTAAAGTAATTGTACGTCCAATCTATCAAAGCGATAAGCTTATTTCTGAAACCTATAAGCCATACAATGTGAATAAGAAGCCATGTAAGCCATGCAAAAAATCCTTTGAAATTCATACCGTAAACCTTTGCAACAGCTGATTTTCTGCCGATAGTTGCCATCATTCCCCTGTCTTTATACTGGAATGCAATTAAAGGTTCACCTCTTAAGGACTTTAAAATATTACTCGCAGCGCATCTACCCTGTTGAATTGCCACGGGAGCCATTAGAGGATATCCCGGTTCAACATAAGCAATATCTCCTCTAAAGTTAATGTTGGATGAACCTCTGAAAACGGCTCTTACTCATTAAAACTTCAATATCTTTTCCCTTTAATTTTCTTGCTGCTTCCAGGCCCGCAAAGCCTGCTCCGATAATAGCAACAAGAGGCTTTCCTAAGTCCGGTATTCTTTTAATAATACTGTTCGGTGATTCTTTCATCGGTTACAATATATCGTGCCGTAAAAAATAAATTCAAGTGGAAAAGGATAAAGAGTTAAAATATCAGGGATATTCTTTTATCTGCTTTTCTACTCCCATAATCGCTCTTCCCAACAAATCACGTTCATATCGCCATGCTTTGCTCCATGCCCAGGCAAGCTTTACAGTATAATCGGGATAATCGTCATCGAGCTTGAGTTTAAAAGCGCCGAAATCTTTCCCGATTTTCACTTCTTATCCTTTGCTTCCATTATTAAGAGCCTGGCCCTTTTACAGATATTTTCCACATTAAACCCGTAATTTGCCAAAACTACATTTCCCGGGGCCGAAGCGCCGAAAGTATCAACACCTACAACCTCTGCTCCGTCATCTAAATAAGATCTCCATCCCAAAGTCACACCCGCTTCTACAAACAGTCTGGGAATACCTTTAGGAAAAAGAGAATTTTTATATTCAGCAGACTGCATTTCTAAAAGCTCGAGGCAGGGTAAACTCACCGTCCTTACGTTTAACCCATCTTGCGAAAGCACCTTTTGAGCGCCTGTTATTAGATGCACTTCTGAGCCCGACGCCGCGAGTATCAAATCCAAATCCTTTTTTATTTTTGAATCACTTAAGACGTAACCGCCCTTTTCAACCCCATCCTTGACCTGGCCGGATTTTTGTTCCTCTATTA
>CAYYBZ010000315.1:0-3179 GCA_964470285.1 uncultured Oligoflexia bacterium | reverse complement strand
ATCGCCCGATAGAATATCAACTGAAACCCGGGGATGAAAATACTTCTTTGAACTGCCTTCTTTATAATTGAAGTTATCTATATAGAGTTTTTGAGTAATTTCTTCGAACACTCCTTTTACGTCGAAAAAGTCAAGTTTCCTTGATTTTGAATCCCATCTTTCTACAGCATCTTCACCGGTCATAACTATTCCAAGAACATTACGCTCGGTGCACTTCTGATTGAATATATGAAATGTTTTATCGAGTTCAAAAAGCTTAGCGTTTTTGATACCTCTGGCAACGTTATGAGAAAGGTTCCCAAGTAAACTCGGAAGTATATTCTGTCTCATAACCGACATATTTTCCGATATAGGATTTTGAACTTTCAAAGCCGTTCCTTCGAATTCAGCATCCGATCCTGAGAAAATCTTATTGTCTTTTGGAGCGATGAAGGTGTAGTTTTTGGTTTCCAAAAAACCGCATCCGGTAAGGGTATTTGATATCTTTTGAAAAAGCATTTCATCTTTAGGAAAAAAATCCGGTTCAGCCAAAGTGTCCGGAAGGGTTGTCGGTATTAAATGATAACCGTAAATTCTTGCTATTTCTTCAATTAAATCTATGTCTTCTTTAATATCGCCCCTAAATGTCGGAACCGTTACTTCAAAGTCCACATCGCCGTAATTTTTTGCTTCAATCTGTAACCCTTCAAGTATGTTTTTAATTTTTGACGGTGCTATCTCAAGACCTATGATTTTTGCCACCTTGGATGATTTAAGTATTATTTTCAAAGGCTTAATTTCTTTTGGATATACATCTATTATTCCTGAATCGAGCTTTCCTTCGGCATATTTTTCCATTAATGACGCCGCCCTTAAAAGCGCCCTTCTTACACCTTGAGGATCAACACCTCTTTCAAATCGATAGGATGATTCGCTTGAAAGACCAATCTTGAGAGAAGTTCTTCTTACCGTTCTTGAATCGAAAAGAGCGCTTTCAATTAAAATATCTGTTGTTTCATTTGATATTTCGGAGTCTTCTCCACCCATAATCCCGGCCAGGGCAACCGGTTTTCTCTCATCGCAAATCACAAGATCGCTGGGTTCCAGCTGTCTTAAGTTACCGTCAAGGGTTTTTAGCTTTTCACCCGACTTGGCTTTCCTTACAACTATGGTTTTCCCCGATATTTTATTTAGATCGAATGCATGAAGCGGCTGGCCCCATTCAAGCATTACGAAATTAGTTATATCGACTAGATTGTTTACGCAGCGTATCCCCGCTCCTTCAAGACGTCTTTTTATCCAATCCGGGCTCTGCTTAACTTTAATGCCTCTGACTACGGCACCGGTATATCTGGGACATAAATCGTTTTCGTAAACCTCTACCGAAACATTTCCCACTTTTGAAAGTTTTACACCGTTATCCCTTGGAATTTCGGGATATTTTATGCTTCTTCCGGTAATAGCGCCGAGTTCCCTTGCAATGCCGAGCATTCCGAGAAGATCTGCCCTGTTAGGGGTAATTTCAAGTTCAAAGCTGTAATTTTTTAAGTTCAAATATTCCGATACATCACGCCCTAAAGGTGTGTCTTTTGGAAGAATATGAATACCGTTAGCATCGCTTGAAATATTGAGCTCTTTTCCGGAACAGAGCATTCCGCAGGACAGCTCTCCTCTTATCTTGGATTTTTTAATTTTCATGCCTCCCGGAAGCTCCGCACCTACCATAGCAAGAGGAACCCTGTCCTTTTCCTTTATATTGCCCGCACCGCAAACAACAGAAAGGATTTCCCTGCCGTTTGAAACCTGGCAGACAGAAAGCTTGTCGGCATTTGGATGCTTTTTGATCTTTATAACTTCGGCGGTTATTACGTTTTCAATTCCGCCTCCGACCATTTTACATTCACCGACCTCAACACCTGCCAATGTTAATTTGGATGCGATTTCATCAGGTTGTTCGTCAATATTAATGTATTGCTTTAACCAGTTTAAATAGAATTTCATTGTATTTTTAAGCTAAAATTGATTTAAAAATCTAATATCGTTTTCGAAAAACAGCCTGATATCATTAACTCCATATTTAAGCATTACAAGCCTTTCAATGCCCATTCCGAAAGCAAAACCCTGATATTTGCCCTGATCGTAGTTCACGAATTTAAAGACATTAGGGTGAACCATTCCTGCGCCTAAAACCTCAAGCCAACCCGTCTGCTTACAAACCCTGCAGCCATTTCCGGAACATAAAACACAGCTAATATCGATCTCGGCGGAAGGTTCGGTAAACGGAAAAAAACTCGGTCTGAACCGGAGTTTTGTGCTCTTTCCGAAATAAGCCTTGCAGAAAACCGATAAAACTCCCTTTAGATCGGAAAAAGTTATTTTTTCATCCACCGCCAGACCTTCAACCTGAGAGAACATTGGAGCATGGGTCATGTCGTAATCGGTCCTATAAGCTTTTCCGGGGCAAATCATACGCAGAGGAGGCTTTTTGTGTTCCATCGTTCTTATCTGAACAGGGCTCGTATGAGTCCTTAAGATTAAATTGTAATCCAGATAAAAGGTAGCCTGCATATCTCTAGCCGGATGGTCCTTTGGAAAGTTCAAAGCCTCGAAATTGTAATAATCGGTTTCAACCTCGGGACCGTCTTCAACCGAAAAGCCGAGCCCTCTGAATATTGAAACTATCTCGTCATGGGCTCTTTTTAACGGATGGAGCTTACCGGTGCCGGGTTTTCTACCCGGCAGGGATAGATCTAAATCCATGCTTGAGAGGGTTTTTTCCCTTTTTTTGGTTGAAATTTCCTTAATTCTCTTCTGAATTTCATTTTCAAGAGCAACTCTAAGCTCATTTGCCCTCTTACCGGCCTGAGGTCTTTCATTTTCTGGCAGCGACTTAATGTTTCTTAAAACATGCGTCAGAAGCCCGTTTCTTCCAAGATACTTAATTCTGAAATCATCAAGGGATTTTTCATCCTGAACCGAAGAGAAATCCTTGTCTATATCGCTTTTTAATTTTTCAAGATCTTCCATTATATTTTGTCCGGAACCATACTGATCACAGTGCCGCTTCTTTTCCCTCAGCGGGTTTTTTCTTTGCTACGTTCTTAGCTAGAATTTCAAAAGCCTTTGGTTCGACCACAGCTAAATCGGCAAGCATTTTACGGTTCAAATTGATGTTTTGATCCTTTAGTCCCCTTATAAAC
>CAYYBZ010000314.1:0-3185 GCA_964470285.1 uncultured Oligoflexia bacterium | reverse complement strand
TTCAACGGTTTTCTCAGGGCGGGGTTGAGTTTTCTTTTCAATTTTTTCAGGCACATTAGGTGTTTTTGAATATTTTGTTTTTCCTTTTTCTTCGATTTTATACTGCACAACCAGAAGCGAGTCCTGAATTTCCCCCAATTTAAGGGAAAGTTTATTATAAGAGTCTGTTAGGTATAAAATCTGTTTCTGAATACCTTCAAGCCTTGTGTCGTGCTTTTTAGCCGCACATCCTGACATAAAGGAAAAAAATATAAATAAAGCAAGAATTTTAAAGGCTTTCATCATTATGAATCAAATTTTATACACTTTGATTGAAAAAGTTAATTATTTTTATTAAATTATAATCAATTTGCATTAATTTTAATTTTATATTACTGCATTGTCAAGAATGAATATTTAAGAATTACAGTTAGTTATATGGAAACATGCATTTATTCGGTAAAAATTCATAAAAAGGATATTGCCCTTTTTAAATTCATTATTGAGTCTTATGAGAATCTGGCTCAGGTAAGTACAGCTAATCCCGTTAAGGGAGAGCTTGAAATTTATGTTCCTTCGGGTAATCTCCTAACCGTTGATTCACTTCTAAAAGAGTTGCAGAAAGAGATTAACTTTATGTTTAACCGTAAAAATTCAACTTAAAAAATTATTTAATCAGTATTCCTGATAGATGCCTTCCCGAAGCCCGGCCGTCTCTTCTAAAAGAGAAGAACAATTCTGAATTGCCGTAAGTACATTGATCGGAAATTTCAATGTTTTCATTAGGAATACCCGCTTTTAGAGCTGTTTCCACATTTAAGCCCTTCAAATCCAGAAAAAGTTTTGAACCTGTCTGTTTTATGTGTTTCTGTGCATAATCAATATTATTTATGAATTTTTCCGCTCTTTTTTTATCAATTTGGTAATTTCGCTGACTAATAGCCGGACCTATCGCCATCTTAATGCTGTTTTTTGAAAGGCTGAACCGGGTTGCCATAAATAAAATTGTTTTTTCGATGTTTTTTATCAACGTTCCCTTCCATCCGGAATGTATGCAGGCTACAACTTTTTTTTCAGTTGAAGCTAAAAGAATGGGGCAACAGTCAGCTGTTTTCACGCATATCAGGGTTCCCGGGCTGTCCGTAATAAGACTGTCCGCTGTTCCGGATAAGATCTCACCTTGATTATCTTTACCAGAAACACGAATTATTCCGTCTTTGTGTATCTGTTTTGCCAAAAAGATTCTATTAACGGGAACATTCATCTTTTTTGAAATAATTGAAAAATTCTCTTTTACATTTTCGGGATTATCGCCTGTGTTTAAGCACAGGTTTAAACTTTCGTAGCCGCCCTTCGATTTCCCTCCCAATCTGGTAGTGAACATATGATCTAAATAATCTATATTATTAAATATTTTTAATCTCAAAATTGAATCCATAAAAAATCTTATGATCTTAAAAATTTAATCAATGCATTCATGTCTTCCGGTATCGGGGCTGTAAATTTCATCTGCTTATTACTTTCTGGATGAGCAATCTCCAGAACGTGAGCATGAAGCGCCTGCCTTGGGAAAGAACTTAACCTAGCTCTTACTTCTTTATCCTTAATCTCGCTTATCCGCTTATTTTTTAAATATAATTGATCACCTACAATAGGATAACCTTCATTGGACAGATGTACCCTTATTTGATGAGTTCTGCCCGTTTTGGGCATCGCTTCCAGGTAAGTTACTCCTTTAAATTTCTCAATTACATTAAAAAACGTCTGAGCTTTTCGTCCTTTTACCGAGCTTGCGGCCATTTTTTTTCTGTCTCGTTCCGATCTTATTACCTGTTTATCGATGCAAAAGCTTTTAACGGGAATTTCTCCAACCGTCAAAACATGATATATTTTTTTGACTTTTCTTTCTTTAAACTGCCCTGACAAATTAAAAAGGGATTTCTGGTCTTTTGCCACCACGATTACACCTGATGTATCTTTATCCAGCCGGTGTACAATTCCGGGGCGCAATTCGCCTAGAATTGGCTTTAAATCTTTTACCCTGTTCAGTATGGCATTTACTAATGTATCACTTTCATGACCGGGAGCAGGATGAACCACAAGACCCGGAGGTTTGTTTATTACCGCGATTGAACTATCCTCATATATAAAATCAAGTTCGATTTCGCATGGGATAAGCTCTGTTTTTATGACTTCGGGAATCGTAACTTTTATAATTGAATTCTTTTTTATTTTTACTCCTGCTTTAACGGCTTTTCCGTTTAAAAGAACCAGCTTTTTATCAATCATTTTTTTTATCTGCGATCTTGTATGGAAAACACCTTTTTCAAAAAGGAAATTATCGAGCCTTTTGCCTTCGTCTATCTTTGAAGCATTAAAAATTTTATGATTGGGCATATTCGGAAGAAATAATTAAGGTTAGGTTAAAGAGGATAAAAATTCTAATTACCAGATTTTGGACTTAATATGCTTTTTTCTTGAGATGATAACATCAACTATAGCACGATCGAAATAATTGGTTGTGCTATAAATTTCCGGAGAAACTCTGGTCTTGTAATGGTCCCGTCCTTCAAGAATTTCCTTGTCCATCAGTTCAAAAAAGCTGTCGTTTTCTATACCTTCCTTTACCTTTTCCTCATTGTAGAGGGAAAGGTCGGAAGCTATGGCTCTTGCAAGTCTCTTTGCCTGTTCTTTATCGGTAATAATTGCCATAAAAGCCTCTTTTTTCAAGAATATATCAAAACTTCTGAACTAAGACAAATAGATAGTGCAAATGTTAGACTAATTCTTTTGGCGTCTTAATTTCATGAATTCGTCGTAATTAGTCATGTATGATTTTACAATCTGCTCGAAATTGTCTGTGAAGCACTTTAAGTAAAGTTTTATATGTCCCTGCACATAAGTCCTCGAGGGCATATCGGCAAAATTATCACTCTCTAAAAGATCGATGGCTCGCACCGTAAGTTTGATAATTTCGGACAATTCTTTTGCTGTAATCTGAGCTTTTTCTCTTATCTTTTTTAAAAAATTACCGTTAATATCTGAAGGATCAATATTTTGAAACATTTCCTGCGTTTTTTTCTTTAATTCTTCGCTCTGCCGGGATATTTTTACATCTGCAAAAAAACCTGATCCTGAAAATTTCTTTTCTGAACCGTTACCCTTGAAATTCTTGTAATCTGACAAAACATATACGTTTTCATCAT
>CAYYBZ010000313.1:0-3193 GCA_964470285.1 uncultured Oligoflexia bacterium | reverse complement strand
TGGGCCCGGTTCTTAAGCCCGGGATGAGGGTTCTGGATGTTGGATGCGGTATGGGTTTTTACAGTTTACCTGCGGCAAAAATTGTGGGAGAAGAGGGAAAGGTCATATGCGTCGATCTTCAGAAAAGAATGCTAAAAACCCTTGAAAAAAGGGTTAAAAGAACAGGCCTTGAACACATAATGATCTTAAAATCGTGTCCTGAAAATTCACTGGGACTCGATGATCTCAAATCACAGATTGATGTTGTACTGGCAATGGCAGTAGTTCACGAAGTTCCGAACGCAAACACATTCTTTTCAGAACTTTATGATTTGCTCTCACCGGGAGGAGTCGTTATTTTTAATGAACCGAAAGGACATGTAAGTCTGGAAGATTATGAAAAATCCCTGTTCCATGCTAAGAATGCCGGGTTTGATTTTGCGACCACGCAGGATTCTTTAAACAAAAGGAAATCTGTACTTGTAAAAAAAGAAAGTTATTCTAGCTAGCGTTCATTTTTTTATACTTTTGATAGTAATAGCCGGCGATTATCAGGGCTACTCCTAAAAGAAAATATGATGCTGCTTTAACGTAGGTCGGGCTTTTCAAAGTATCGTAGATAAAAACCTTAACGGTGCAAAGACCGTACATAATCACTGCCTGCGTTCTTAAGCTTTCTGAATTTCTTAAAAAACCGAGCCATAAAAAGCAGGAAGTATAAAGTATCCAGGAAAGTGTAACTGTGAAGGGTGTATAATCACCGGTTGCAGCGCTTATTCTTGAGACTTCGATGTACAGAATGTGAAGAGCGAACAGATGGGCAACAAAAAGAGTAAGGCTTTTTAGGTCAGTGCGTTTCAATATCTTAAGGGCAATGTAAAAAAGAGCAACTATCAATATGGCAAATGCAGGGAACTGTGCGTTAAGGAACATAGTTGCATCCTGAGGTTTTGCATATCCGAAATTGTAGTTTAATACTATTGCCACGTAAATAAAAAGCAATAAGCTCGCAGCGGTAAGTATTTTGTTCCTGTTAAAAAAGAAGGTGGAAGTAATTGAATAGAAAAATATTGTAAGCAATGCCCAGCTTAAAGGTATGGAATCAAGATTAATGTAAACCAGATGTGTAAGCACTATAACTGATATACAAACCACGGAAGCGCTGGGCAGGTGTTCATTAAGTTTTATTTTAAGCTTAATCCTTTCGATTTGAGCAAGTAATGTAATTAATATAAGAAAGGCAAAAGCAAAAAACGGATGCCATTTTTCAACATGTTCCAAAAGAATATCCCCTGCAAGATAATAGAAAATAATGGTGCTTGGGAAAAAGGCATAAATTCTCTTTGCCGTTACAGGAGTGTTTTTTAATAATGAAGGAATTAGATTTGCAAGCGAAAAACTCAGCAGCTGTATAATCAGGTATGCAAATGCGTACGGCCAGTCCAGGGGGCTTTCATTCGACAGGCTGTACCATCCCCAAAGATAAATGGCGGTAGAACCGTAAAGGCAGAAGAAGTGCAGAGATAGAAGCCTCATAGTGACTGAAAGCGTTACATATCCGAGATTTAAAAGTGTTATGTAAGCAAAGAGAACCTGTGCAGACAGGCCTACGGCTTTAATCATAAAAGGAGCCAGATAACATCCTATCACACCGATGTACAAGGGCGTTTTAGATGTCGTTTTCCAGCCGACAAGTGCACTGCCTACCGCGACTATGGCTATCATACACAGGGCTGGGTAGCTTTGTATAAGCCTGAACATGAAATGAGCAGCATAGATACCTGTTAGAATTGAAACTACGCCGCCGCTTATAAGAACTTCGCCGTATCGTTCAAACTTATATCGGTTTTTTACAAAAAAACCCGTACTGATAAGAGCAAATCCTAAAATTACTCCCGAAAGGCATCTTACCTGTTCGGTTATCCAGCCTTTTTGAATTGCAATTCTGATTTCAAATACTATGGCTATTATTACCGCGATAACACCGATGACAACCATCCACTTGATTCCTATATTCTTTTCGATGGACTTTGGTTTTTTTTCTGCGGGTTTAAAAGGGGGAGTGCTTTCTTTTACTTCAGTTGAAATGACCGAAAGGGGATCTTTAAAATCCGGATGAAAAGTTTCACTTTTGATTTTTTCATTTCCGAAAGAAGCTACTTTATCTTCGAGTTTCTGAGCTTTTTTCTGCAGATCCTTAATGCTTAATTTAAAGTCATTAATGTCCTGCATTAGTTTTTTTAAATCTTCATCAATCATTTAGCTTATTTTACAAATAATTGTATATAAAAGCCTTAAAATATTAAAGTAAATATTAAGTATAGACAGATTATGAAAAAGTACCGGATGTGTTTAGTTAAGATTCGGGAAGTCTGTAAAGTCACACATATTGCATTTATGAATCGTTTTAGAGCAGTGTAAGCAAAAACTATCTATGATAAAACGGTAATCCTTTATACGGCACGGCCAAGGGCGGAATATCGTCGTTTCAAGTAGAAAAAACGGAAACGTTTTACTAATTAAACTGATTTGACGGTTTATAGGGTTATTCTTTGTTTTTCTTGCCCGGATATTTGGTTTTTATATCCGATATTTCAGCTTTTATGGTTTTAAGTATTTGATTTTTATTTTCATCGGGCATTTTTTCGTTTAAAACCCAGGATCTGAAACTTTCAAGAATATTTATCGCTTCGTCAGGTTTGTTAAGTTCCAGATAAATTTTAGAAAGCATAATTCTCAATTGCCAGATATCGGGTTTTTCTTGTATCATTTTTTCATATTTGGGGATTAGCAGGTTAAAACTCTTGTTTGCCTCCTCATCTGCCTTTTTTGCATCTCCCATTTCATCATAAACCACCGATATTAATCCTCTGGTTTCCGCTTCCAAGTCGGGATCGAGTTTTATTAATCTTTCAAAGGTTTTAAGGGCCTTTTTATATTTCCCTGATTTGGAGTATGCAATGCCCATGTCGCCGACATAAATTGAATTGTTAGGATATTTTTTAACGAGCATTTCATACCAGGGGAGGGCCTTAACGGCTCCTTCTTTGCCGTAAGAAAGCATATCATTGGCGATTTTGCTCAGTTCTTCAGGTTTCTTTTTTGCCTTTTTGGCCATCTTATCGAGAAAAGCGATATATTGCTTTTCTCTTTTTTCAAAATCAGGTTTTTTATTTAGGGGTTTAAGTTTGTTTTTAATGCTTTTAATTATTTC
>CAYYBZ010000312.1:0-3210 GCA_964470285.1 uncultured Oligoflexia bacterium | reverse complement strand
AATGGGTAGAAAAGGCAAAACTTGGGTTTGATCAATTCTATAGAACTCAAAATGTGGATATTGGAAAGTCTGATTCCAAAGAAATAAAAATAAAGATAGAAAGAGAAGGCGGTGGAACAGGTCATGTCGATCTTATAAATATAAACAAAAATACTACGAATAAAACAAATACCGAAGGAAAAAATCTTCTCAAAAAAGTTTCAGCCAAGGATTATGATGTAAGTGAAATATGTGAAAAGGGTGTTGTATTAACTTTTCCGGGTAGTATTGAAAAACTTAATCTAGAAATTGTTGCAAGAATTGAAGGCGAAAGAATCTCTGAAAATCCTTTTGTTTTTCCATTAAAAAACAAAAAATTGAAAACAAAACTAGGTTATTTTTATTCCTATAAAATGAATTCTTCCAAATTTAGCGCAAAAATTGACGGTGATTTAAAGGAATTCGAATCAACAAAACCTATTTTTACCGAATTTTCTCCGACCATAAGCGGTCATCCATCCGGACAAACTTACGGATGGGTATCTAATGATGATAAGTATTTATATGCCGCTATAGATTTCACTCCGGATAATACTAAGGACGGAACAAAGGATTATGCCTCATTACTTGTTAAAACACCTAAAGGAATAAAAGAATATAGGGTTGCAACCGATAAGAAAAAATACGGCAAACCAGGATTTACTTATACTGAAAAAGTGGCCTATCAGCATAAGGTTTATGAATTCAAAATTCCTTTAAAGGAATTGGAGCTTACAAAAGCTTCTGTCAAAAAAGTCGATCTGGCATTTTCAGCTTATGGAACAGCCAATTACGGTGAGGCAAATCCCGGAATCGCTTTTGACAGCGTAAACAATAAGTATCTTGTTGCTTACGTAAATTATGACGACGGTGATGTTTATGGGCAGCTTTTGAATTCTGATGGAACGGCTTCAGGGAGTCCTATTCTTCTAAGTGACTCGGCTAATGATTATAGTAACCAAGAGGTGGATGTGGCATTTGACCCTTCAAGTGAAAAATACCTTGTAGTATGGGATAGTAGCGCAGTAGGAGGCGATTGGGATGTTTATGGAAGATTAGTAACTTCGGCTGGGGATACATCAGGTTCTTTGTTACCAATAGATACAGACGACACGTATCATCAAAACGCTCCAAGAGTTGCTTACAACAGTTCAAGTAAAAAATTCCTTGTCGTCTATATGGATAATACAGATACAACATACGACATAGACGGTAAACTGGTTGATCCGACTACTCCTGGAGCAACTGAATTTGATGTTTATAATGATTCAGGAGATATTTCGCCAGATGATCAAAGAAATCCATCGGTTGCTTATGATTCGGCAAATGATAATTTTCTTGTTTTGTATGATGATGAAGGTGCAGGAGATTTAATCGGAGTAATCGTAGAGGGAGACGGATCGTCAGTTGGAAGTGAAAATGATATAGCCGTTCTGAATAGTTATTATATTTCCGATGTGGCTTACAATTCCTCAACAGGTAAATATGTGGCAATTTACAGAGTTCAAAACACACACGATGATATAATTCTACAGAGTATAAACGCAGACGGAACCTTAAATGGAAGCTCAACTACGATTTATGATCCGGATTCTGATAATCAGGATTGGCCGAGAATAGCTTACAATTCAGGATACAGTCGTTTTTTAGCGGTTTTTGAGGATGAAGAAGGAGCGGGTGACGATGAAATTGAGGCCTGGTATGTTGATTCAAGCGGTTCTCCTTCAGGATCGGCGATTGATCCTTCAAACAATGACGATACATGCAACGATAGAGAACCTACCGTAGCTGCCAACTCACTTTGTTCAGATTTTGTTATTGCATGGCATGTTATTGGTAAAAGCGGTTCGGGTGTGCATGATATTGTAACTCAAAGAGTGGGAAACTGTTTACCTGACATATCTTCTTCAGTAGAATCTTATGATTTTGGTAATGTAAATGTTGGAGAAAATTCTACAACGACCGTTACAATTTCCAATACAGCACCTGCCGAATCTAGTTTGTCAATAAGCTCAGTAGCTCTTTCAGGTACAAATTCATCTGATTTCTCACAAGCAAATACATGTTCAAGTGCAGTTTCAGGCGGTTCTGACTGTTCGGTTACGATTACGTTTGCACCTTCGGCTGCAGGTACTTTAACGGCTACGCTTACCATTTCATCAGATGATCACGATGAAGCAAGTCTGACAATTACACTTACTGGAAATGGTTTAGCAGTTTCCAGTGGAGATGAAAGTGAAGAAGAGGAAGAAGATGGCGGAGGCTGCGGAATAGTAAATAATAGTAATTTGAATCTTTCATTTATTTTTGCTTTTGGTTTATTGCTTGGATTTCTTTTTATGAAAAGAAAAACTTGAGTTTAAAGGGGATAAAGGCTATGTGCGCCTCGATCATCCTGAATTAATTTAAGAATTTCCTTTAGAAGAAAAAGGCAAAGGCAGTGAGAAACCATACGCTCTGCCAAAACTTGGGATCAATGCAACTCCTTTGCGTTTTATGAGTATTTTAGCTTTGAAAACTATAAAGGTTAACATTGGAGATATTCGCATCAAACTGCCACACCCTGCCTGTTTTGCATTACATAAATTAATCATTTTTCAAAGAAGGACAAAAGAAGAAAAGGCAATAAAAGATAAAGACTCTGCCATAGCAATCTTGAAAATGCTGATTAAGAAAAATGAAATCGCAGTAATTAGGGAAATCTTCAGTTCAATCCCTAAAAAATGGCAAAGTAAAATACTGAAAGGTCTTGAACAGAACAAAACATTACAAGATCTACTGAAATAAAAATGGACCTTAAAACTGTTTCACAGTTTTGACAATCTTCCCGATATTTAATTTCTTATATGGAACGATTGCGGGAGATGTCACCCCCGCGATCTTGGTGATGGCCTTTCTCAACATGACAATTGCTGAGCCGGTCGACGGTTCGATCTCTACTTAAAATGCTTTTTCATGAATTCTCGGCCTGACTGAACTTTAAGATACTTTTCGAACTTAAACGAATGATTTTCGTCCTTGAACCAAATCGAACTAATAATTTCCCATGGTTGATATTTTTTAGTATGCGGAGAATCGCCTGAGTTGTGAGCCTTCAATCTTGCTTTGTAATCTTTTGAAATTCCAATGTAGTACTGACTTTTGTTAGATAAACTTCTTAGCACCCCGACCTTCACGCCGACCAACACCGCA
>CAYYBZ010000311.1:0-3212 GCA_964470285.1 uncultured Oligoflexia bacterium | reverse complement strand
TTATCAACTTCATCGGTTACCCAGTTATCCTGATAGTGATTACCTTTATAAAAAACCTTTATTAGCTCAGTTGAATAATTACCGATTTTCTTCTTTTTATCTGTAGTTTTTAGCTGGAAATCCTTAATCGATATTGCATTTTTTCTCTTTATGTTCTTCTTCGTTTGAACTTTCATTTGTCTATGCTGAAGTTGCATCTGATTATTCATTTTTGCCTGTAATTCCTTCATTTTTTTCATCTGCTGCGCCATCATCTTTTCCTGATGTTTATTGTCTATTTCAACGGATAAATCGTTTAAAGCTTCATAAGTAGCCTCACCTGGATTTCTTGAAAAATGCTCTACCCTCTGCTGAGTTCTATCTGCCTTGTCAATTGCATCAACCATCTCCTTGGCAGGATTTATGTTTTTTCCGGTTTCTTCCCATTTCATTTCCGGTAATTCACCCGGCACCTGATTGGCTCCCGGAATCTCCGTCATGTAACTTTCGGAGTCATGCATTAGATAAAGCGGGGTTTTTCTTTTTGAATTTGAAATCACAGAAGCATGAAGTTCATCATTCATATATATATCAATCCTTTTATTATTTTCTTCAATCCACAAAACTATTTTACTTTTCTGTCCTCCTGAATTCATTTGCTGATGAAAAATGTAACCGGCCTTAAGATTTTGCGGAAAAGCCAAACAAAATAAAACTACAAGAATGAATACCCTTACCATTTTTTAGGTTCTCCTTTTTAAAATAACACTTTGGATATAACAGAATTTTATTGAAATAGTGAGCATTATTAGATTTTTACATTTTTTGCCCTGTTTTCACCACTTTAGTATACTATTTAAGCAATTATGTTAGCTATAGGAATAACAGCCGGTTTGATATTTACTTTCAGCGTCGGTATCGGTGACTTCTTTCAATCACTTATAGCAAGGAGAATCGGCAGATATAAAACACTTTTTATAAGACATTTCATCACATTAATTCTTCTTTTACCCTTTCTTGCATACTTCTATGCCAATTCAATGATTTCGGTCACTATTACAAATCTTATATGGCTGACAGCCGGTACTCTCTTCTACTTCTTGGGTTATTCAAATTTTCTTAAGGCTTTTGAAATAGGCAACGTCTCAATTGTTTCCCCTATTTCGTCTGCATGTTCAATCGTCACCATAATTCTTTCGGCTGTTTTCCTCGATGAAATACTCAGACCTCTTTCATACCTTTCAATTCTTGTAATAATAGGGGGGATAGTTCTTACTTCAACCGACATAAAACAGATAAGAAACATAAAATCGGTTAAAGGATTAAAAGAGTCGTTTATTGCCATGCTAATGTTCGGAATTTATTTCTTTGCCCTTGGAGGAGCCGGCAAGAGCATGGATACATTAAGCCTTTTTATGTTTGCAATGGTAACTCAGTCGGCAATATTTCTGATCTTTACATTTTTTAAGATAAAAACTATCGGGCAATACGATTACCGCAGAGATTTAGGATTATTTTTTGCAATTACCGTGTTCCTTTATATCCTGGCATGGATAGGCTTCAATTACGGAGCTGCAAAGGGAATGGTTTCCATCGTAACCCCTATAAGTTCACTTTATCCGATTATCACTGTAATGCTTGCCAGCGTCTTTTACGATGAAAGGCTGGTTATAAATCAGAAAATAGGTCTCGGCCTGGTAATAGCCGGTCTTTTTATGCTTAATATTGTCTAATACGTATTAATTTGAGCGACATATACTCAAAAATTAATAATAAAAAATTTTTATGGTGTACCTTTATATTCTTCGCGATTTTTTTACACAGAAGCCTTTTCTTTTCAAAAATCGTCATAGAATGGTCGGTAAAAAGTTTCTAAAACATCCTTTTACATTATTTCCGCCTGCCAGTTACGGGGTCTTTTTTTCATCTGATCATCTAAAAGGAATGGCTTCAAACGGCGAGATATTTATGGATGCTGCCTGTGATAATTTCGGTCCTTTTGTTTCTGAAATATCTTAGGGCAGTTCATTTTCACCTCCCGATTTTATCGACAACACAATTTGTTTTGACTTTGCTATATTTAATCATTAACTTCACATATTATGCGTTTAATCAAGAGTTTATCAAAGAAAAAAGGCCTTGCACCGGGCAGCCTTGTTCATATCGGTGAAGTAAAAAACAAGGCCGTTTCAATGAGCAAAATCACTTATAATCAAGGCTCTTACCTTATTGAAAGCCCCCGAAACAATGTTTTTTATGAAAAAACTTAAACTTTTAATATTAAGCCTTAATCTGATAATCATTAATATTGCCGCTAATCCGCTGTTAGCCGAAGATAATAAGAAAAAATCCCGTGATACGGCAGAATCAATCTCTGAGATTACCGAAATCGGGGTTAAGAAATTCTGGTCGGCCGTTTATGACTTATGGAATTTTGAGATATTTTCAGTCAGCGGCCGTTCGATTAAAATATCCAACATTATAATAGCCTTAATATTTCTTATAGCGGGTATTGTTCTCTCAAGCCTTGCTGGCAGACTTTTAAGAAGAATATTAATCAAAAGACTCAATCTAACGACGGGCCCGGCACATTCAATTCAATCCCTTGCATTTTATACGATGCTCATTGGATTTTTGCTTTTCGCCCTTAACATAGCCAATATACCTCTTACCATTTTTACTATTGCAGGCGGCGCTCTTGCAATAGGTGTAGGCTTCGGCTCTCAGAACATAATGAATAATTTTATAAGCGGAATAATACTGCTGATTGAAAGACCTATAAGAGCCGGAGACATTATTAATCTCGAAGGTACTTACGGAACAATACGGAGCATCGGAACAAGAAGCACTAGAATAAGAACTTTCGACAACATAGACATAATTGTTCCAAACAGCTCATTTCTTGAAAAAAACGTTGTCAACTGGACACTCGGTGACGATGTTGTAAGAACCTGCGTTTGCGTAGGGGTTATCTACGGATCTCCAACCGATAAAGTTAGACAACTGATATTGGAAGTAGTAAAAAATAATCCGGATATCCGTAAAAATCCGGAACCGTTCGTTCTATTCACTGATTTTGCAGACAGTTCACTTAATTTTGAAGTGTATTTTTGGGTCCGGATTAAAACAATATTCAGCATGAAAAAAGTTCAAAGCGATATCAGATACGGGATAGATAACGCTTTCAGAAAAAACAAAATAGTTATCGCCTTTCCGCAAAGAGATGTTCACCT
>CAYYBZ010000310.1:0-3223 GCA_964470285.1 uncultured Oligoflexia bacterium | reverse complement strand
GATTTCCCGTCTCTTTGTCGACCCAGGCATTCTTGATATTTCTTTTAATCCCAAATTCGCCGTAATGTACACAAATTTCCTGGCCATTTTTATAAGTAAAGACGAGCTGTTTTTTTCTATTGTTAAATTGAACTGATTTGAATTTCTTGCTTTTCATATAATCTTTTCATTAATTAATTTTTCAATTATTTTACGAAGTTTTTTATTTAATTTTCCCTTCAAAATTATCATTTCGGGAATTCTTAATTTAGCTATCTCTTTTCGATTCTTATAAATATGTATATGTTTAGGGTAATGATCTCCCATCCACCATTCAAACAAGTATCCGCCGCGTTTAATCCTTCCCAATTGGTTCTCCTTAAATACTACTAAAATAAGTAGTATTTGTCTAGATATATAATTTTTACATACGCAAATAATCTGCCGGGACCGGATAGCTGTAAGTAGACGGAGTTAATAGGAATATTAGGTGGTCACATTTTGTGACCCCCTCCTGAAGTATAATTTTCGGTCAAAAAGTGTTCGGTTTTAGTATCAAGTTGAAGAAGATAGGAAGTTTAGCTGTTTAAAAGCTTTTGGGCAATCAGGTTCAATCTGGGATTTGAAAGAGCTGTTATTTTCTTTTTTACAGTTCTCGAATAATACTCGTTTTCGGTTTTTGTGAATTTTTCGCCTCGAATTCTTTTATAGATGAGTTCTTTCTGTTTTGAAGAGAAGAGTTGAGAAAGCGAATATTCCATATCTGATTTTTCTTTCATTGACAGATACTCGTCTAAAGATTGTTCCGCATTTTTTGTATAATTGTTATAAATATTTTTTAATTTGGGACATGAAAAGGTCTGATTTGATATTGTAATTGCATCACTATTCTTGAGTTTCTTAATAAATATTGAAAATTGTTTTCCCCAATTGTCAGGCAAAAACTCCTCTATCTTCTTGGTCCACCTAAATCTCTGATTAAGAGCTTTATACAGAGCCAAAGAGAGTATTAAAATCGATATCAGGATAGATTTTTGTTTTTTGGTTTTTAAGAGTCGGGATACTCTTTTCAAATCCAATCGATTTTGTTCAGCTACTGTTTTTAAAATAACAGGAAAACCTTCGAGATAACGTATGTTTGAACTTTTAAGAATATCCGCCAATGTTTTATTGGGTTCATCAACGCTATCGGTTTCAAATAAGGTGAAGCCCAATCGGTTTAACCTTTTTACAAGATCATCCTTTTCCATCAATAATCCCTTTTTTCTTAATAATATTCATAAAATTTTCCAGATTATTCATTAATTTATCTTCTGATATGTCGTAAGAAGCGGTTTCTTTGAAACGTTCCGTGTCAAGCCTGATCCACTCGCAGATTTGTAACCTATTTGCTTTAAGAGTTTGATAATGTATGTGTGTTCGTTTATATCGGGAACCATAAGATCGATATCTTTGGTAGAATTTTTAATATCCATCAGAGTAAGAGCGGTTCCGCCACAGGCTATTAGGTGTATTTTACGTTTGAGATAGCTATTCCAAAGGGTTAGCCGGTTCAATAAATCATTTTTATTTATGCGGTAATGCATACAATATATTGTACGTAAAAATACAAATTATTGTATATATTTATACAATATTAATAAATTTTGTCAAGTTTTTAATCATGTGTTATTAGTATAGCTGATTTATTTTTGAAAACTCCACATTGGCTCTTATGTGGTTGTTTATATGACTTGAGCGACGAAGCAGGGCAGACCAAATAACGTGGGGATTGAGAGGCAGAAATTTTCTTCTTTATCCTACGAAGAAATAAAAGAAATCATAAGAGCCGAATCTTAGAGTTAGTTTTTTAATATTTTTAAAAAGCCAATTATGTCAATTAAATCAAATAGTTTTCACCCGAAAAACCGTAAGGTCTACATTGAAACCTTCGGATGATTTCTACAGTGTTTTCAATAAGTTACTAAAAACCCTACTTTCACCCCTCCTCAACACTGAAGAATGACTTTGATCCGGCTTTGCAGCTGCATTCGGGGAATGCAGCTGCCCGCGTCCTGCCCTCGCACACTGTATTCTATAGAGCAGTTTCTTAATTTTATCCGTGGCGGCTGAAAAGCATCCAATGACGTTCCTTCCGGAGGAAAGGGATGCAAAAATTGAAGAAGAAAACTTGCGCTCGGGCCAGTCAGCCTTCGCCTCGGGGCGAAGCAAAGCCTTCAAAAAGCAGTGAAAAATGTTGTTGACAAAACACAACAATGTTGTAAAATAACAACAACAGGAGAAAGTTATATGAATACATTCGGTCAATTTTTTAAGACTAAAAGAGCCGGGTTAGGTCTCCCTCTTCGTCAATTTTGTCTTAGGTATGGATTGGATCCAGGCAACATAAGCAAGATGGAGCGTGATCTCATACCTCCTCCGCAAGGGCATAAGAAGCTTGAGGAATATGCTTCATATTTGAAGATCAAGAAGGGGTCGGATGACTGGTTTACATTCTGCGATTTAGCCGCAGCCGGAAGCGGAAAAATACCTGAGGAACTTCTAAAAAAAAGAAATGTTGTAGAGAAATTACCTCTAATTTTCCGCACACTACGGGGTAAAAAGATTTCAGATAAACAGTTGAAAGAGCTAATGGAAATAATTAAAGGGGCATCTAGTTGAGAACGTCGTTCAAAGTCCCGTTCCTTAAAGATATTGAAATAAAAAATAAGGCCAAAGAATTATTGAAAAGATTCAATCCGGATTGCATCATTCCCGTACCGGTTGAAAATATTGTTGAATTTGATTTAGGCATAAACGTTGTCCCGGTTCACGGTTTGCATAAAGCTTTTGAGATAGACGGTTTTACTTCACAGGACTCCAGCGAAATCACCGTTGATTTAGGTTTTTTCGAAAGTGTTCCAAAAAGATATCGTTTCACTCTGGCTCATGAACTTGGTCATTATGTGTTGCACAAAGAACTCTTAACTCCATTTAAGTTTAATAATGTCAAAGAATGGTTAAGTTTTATAGAATCAATACCAGACAGAGAATATGGTTTCTTAGAAACCCGGGGTGTAAACCCGGGAGGCACAACGTTCGACCAGTCGGAGACTGAAACCGAATAAGCCCCATACGTGAGTCCGGGGAGATTTACTACGATAGAAGACACGTCAGTACTTTTGTGCCATTATCCTTACAATCCCATGTTGTCCGGATGGCAGCGCCCTATAGACGAAGGTCGTTGGCTCTTATGCGGTCATAT
>CAYYBZ010000309.1:0-3246 GCA_964470285.1 uncultured Oligoflexia bacterium | reverse complement strand
AATATAAATGAGGCGATAAGTCAAGAAAAGCAAATTTTCTCAAACACAGATTAGATAAGGTACCTATGCTAAAATGAAACGAAATTACTCTTACGGGAAAATTCCTCTTTCCTTATAAACGATATCGAGTCTCATCAGGGCCACGATATAGGCTGCCGTTCTCATGTCGGTATTATATCTTTGAGCCGTCAGACTGACTCTTTTGTATGCGTCCACCATTTTATCGTGCAATTTTCCGTCCACTTTTTCTAATTCCCAGTATTCGCTTCTTTTATTTTGAAGCCATTCAAAGTAGCTGACTATAACTCCTCCGGCATTTGCCAGAATATCGGGGATTACATCAATCTTTCTTTGCTGAAGTATGGCATCCCCTTCCGGATTTGTCGGACCGTTAGCCCCTTCCGCCACCATTTTAACGTTAAGCAAAGGTGCTGTTTCTTCGGTAATCTGATTTTCAAGTGCGCATGGGATAAAAATATCGGCTTTAGTTTTCAAAAAATCATTATGCGAGATTTCTTCGGATATCGGATAACCTTTTATGCCTTTATTCTTGACGGCATATTCGGTTAATTCGTCCGCATCCAGACCCTTGTCGTTAAATATGCAACCGGTTACATCCTCAACTGCAACGAGTCTTGCTCCGTCTTTTTTAAGAATTCTTGATGCCCATGAACCTACGTTTCCAAAGCCCTGAACAGTATACTTTGCGCCTACAAGATCAAAGCGATTTTCTTTAGCCCATTCCTGAATGCTGTAAACAACTCCCTGCCCGGTCGCCTTATCACGTCCTAGGCTTCCCCCTGCCTCTACCGGTTTACCGGTTACGACGTGTACGCAGGCTTTTGCAGTCTGAGGCGATTGAGTTGACATATACGTATCGAGTATCCATGCCATTATCTGCGCATTGGTATTTACGTCCGGCGCAGGAATATCGTATTCGGGTCCTATGGTAGTACCAAGATCATAAGTAAATCTTCTTGTTATTCTTTCAATTTCAGAGATTGAATGCTTGTGCGGATCGAACTGTATTCCTCCTTTGGCACCTCCAAAGGGAATGTTTACAATGGCTGATTTCCAGGTCATCCATGAAGCCAATGCTCTAACTTCATCAATATTGACAGCTGGATGATATCTCAATCCTCCCTTAAATGGCCCCAGAGCATCGTTATGCTGAACACGATAACCGGTAAACATCTCAATTCTGCCGTCATCCATTTTAACAGGAAAATGAATTATCTTTTCGTTTGATGTATAACTGAGAATAGTTTTAACATCATTATCGAGCTTCATAAGATCTGCAGCCTTATTAAACTGCCTTTGCACATTTTCGTATAAACTTGATTTATCCGCCATATTAGCTCCTTCTATATTTTTCAACCCGAAATGATACACCAATTCCTACCGGATTAATAAAGATTTTATAAAAGATTATGGGCTAACTGATCTTTTCGGCACTAGAATGTACAATCAATTACACTTTCTCCGTCGGTACAGGAACAGCCGCTACCGTCGTCTTCGCAATCAATAACGTCCTGCCCCTCTTCACAGCAATCCTCAATAATGCACGTGTAGTTGAAATCTCCCGAATTACAGGTGCATACTACTCCGCTCGAACAGGTTTCGGTATCATCACCTTCATCGCAACATGAGTTGGGCCATAAATTTCCCGGATTTGAAGTGAAACCGGAGCCTCCACCTACAAGTGCTTCATGGTCGGCCCAGGTAAAAATTTCACCGTCGGGTGTAAACAAGCCGTTACCGCAGGTTACGAAACCAAGGCTCATAAAAACTACTATTATAAGATAAAAACCCGTCCTAAGATAATTCTTCATGGCCCCTCCTAAGGGTTAATTTTTGCCGTTAATGATAATTATACATCATGAGCAGACAGAAAAAAGAATAAATTATTGAATAGTATGCTTTTTTTATGAAATTTATGAAAAAAGGCCGTTTCAATAATGTTTTTAACATATTTGACTTAATGCGTTTGCGCTGTTATTTTGACGCAATTGCTAGAAAGGGGTTTATGATGAATTTGAAAATTAAAAGTATTCTACTAACAATTGTCATCACTTTTATGACGGCTTCAATCTCCGATTGATTGCTTCGGAAAGGTTCGCCGAAGAAATCACTCTTAAACGCATGACCGGCCGGGCACTTACTTATAAGATAGAAAAAAATCCTGCCGATAGCTGCTATGAGCTCAGCAAAGATAATATGTGCGGCGGATGTTTTGAAGAAAACACTAAGATTACAAGACTTTCAAAAGACACCTCTACATTTATTGAGCCTTGGAGTAGATGGTCGGCAGCAAGAAAAGACGAACTCGGAAGTATTTCAAAAGACGATCTATCGGCAAAAAAGGTTTCTATCAAAGACATTGAGAGGAATGATCTTGTTTTATCCTCTACTCTCTCCTCGCTTCTTTCGGAAAAATATCATGAAACATGCTGGGCAGAAGTAGGTGATGTTTACAATTCTACACTGGGGGCATGGTCATATGAAGGTTTCACAGAAGTCAGTTATGCCGCTTTTACTACAAAAGGCAAAATTCTTACAACTCCGAAACATTCTTTTTACGGCCATACCGACTCAAGAAATATCAGATGGATTAAGTCGGAGAAAAACCGATTTTAGCCCATAACAAAATAATATTGGGGGGTTAGAAATGTACGTGAATGTTTTATTTAGATAATTACCCTTTGACACGGACAAGCTAAAATGATATTCTGCGTCATTATATAGGAGGACTGGCAATGAAATCAGCAAATTTTGTTTTTAGCGCAATACTGACGGCAGCAATTCTTTTTTCCGGAAATTTACATTCCCGGCAATCTCAAACTAAGAAATATGCCGGATATCCTTTCTGTACCGATGTTATTGAAAACTACAGATTAAAAGCCCTTGAAAGACTGGAAGCTATAATTCCTCAGTACACTGAGAATGTTAATAAGTATCTCGATAACAAGCTTGATTCTATTTCAACAACCGACGCAGAGATGAAAAGACTTCTTAGTCACATAGATGTAATGTTTGAGCCAAGAGTTGAGATGCTGTCCGACAAAGAAAAAACCGCAGGCAGTTTTAAAGGAAGCGCATTTAACGCAGATACGGAAGTTTTACGACTTGAGATTAAGGATGTTAAAAAAGATGACAGGAGTTATTCAACTCCAAAATCAGAATTCATACCGTCGTCGAAGTCCTTTTTGATGTCTGCTTCGATCTGGATCTTATCCTCGGCAGTAA
>CAYYBZ010000308.1:0-3249 GCA_964470285.1 uncultured Oligoflexia bacterium | reverse complement strand
AGCAGTCAGGCGGTGACACCTGCATATTGCTTTTGGGAGGTTTTAATGTTTCCTGTGACGCTGAAAATAATGCTTCAGTTCAAAAACTAAGAGCCAAAAAGGGAAGAGAAGAAAAGCCTTTGGCAATAATGGTTGCAGATATCGCTACGGCAGAAAAGATTGCGCAAATCACACTTAAAGAACGCAAGCTTTTAGAATCCCCCGAACGCCCCATAGTCATAGTAAAAAAGAAAAAGGCGCATAGAATCGCCAATTCAGTTGCCCCGGGAAATTCATATTTCGGGATAATGCTTCCATATACTCCTGTTCATCATCTTCTTTTCTTTTACGACACAAAGAAAAAGACAGTAAAAAAGAAAGGCTCAAATTTCAGGGCTCTTGTAATGACCAGTGCAAATATTGCGGAAGAACCTATCGTCATCAACGATATTGAGGCAAAGGAAAGAATTAGCGAAACAGTTAACTACGTGCTGTCTAATGACAGAGAAATTCATACAAGAACGGATGACTCGGTAGTAAGAACCGTAGGGGACGCATCTCTTTTTATAAGAAGGGCAAGAGGCTTTGCCCCTGCCCCTATTTATTCCAAACAGAACTTTCGGGAAATTCTGGCCCTCGGAGCTGAATTAAAAAACACCGTATGCATTTCCAAGGAAAACAATCTTTTCTTAAGCCAACATATAGGCGATTTGAAAAATCTTGAAAATTTTGAATTTTTCAAGAATTCAATAAATCATCTGAAAGAAACACTTAAAATTGATCCTGAAACAGTAGCTTTTGACATGCATCCGGATTATCTTAACTCAAAATACGCTCTCAAAGAGAGATTTCTATCTAGAATAGCCGTGCAGCATCATCATGCTCATATGGCCTCCTGTATGCTTGACAATAATCTTGAAGCTCCCTGCGTTGGAATAATAGCCGACGGAACCGGATACGGAATAGACGGCACAATATGGGGTGGAGAAATTCTTGTCGGTGATACCGGCAGTTTTGAAAGAAAGGCTCATTTAAGGACGGTTCCCATGCCGGGCGGAGATGCCGCCGTAAAAGAACCTTACCGTATGGCCTTTGCATTTTTACACGCAGCATACGGTCAATACTGGGAAGATCTTGATCTTGATTTTATATACAGAATCGGTTTTGACAGATTAAAATTTCTCGAAAAGATGGTAACTTCACAGGTAAACAGCCCCATGACATCAAGCCTTGGAAGAATGTTTGATGCCGTTTCATCTCTTCTTGGCATAAAAGATGTCAACACATATGAGGGGCAGGCAGCAGCGGAGCTGGAAATGGCCATGAAAAATTCGACAAAAGAAACTTATCCCTATACAAGATATAAAGAGGGAGACAAATACGTCATAAATACTGTTCCCATAATAGACTGTATTGTTGACGATTTAAAAAAGAACCGAAAAAAGATAATTCCTGCCAAGTTTCATAACACAGTGATTAAATTCCTTGTAGGTGCGGCTCACCGAGTTGCAAAAGATTACAAGATTAAAGATGTTGTTTTAAGCGGAGGTTGTTTTCAAAATCCCTATCTTTTGAAAGGCATGATGACCAGACTTAAAAGGAAGGGATTGAAACCGTATTCGCATCGTAACATACCTACTAACGACGCAGGAATCTCTGTCGGTCAGGCGGCTGTAGCAAATATAATTTCCAAAGAGAGAATTTAGTTATGTGCCTTGGAATACCGATGAAAATAATCAAAATTGACGACAATAAAGGCATAGTTGAACAGGCAGGCATAAAGCATGAAGTCAGTTTTGATCTTATAGATGACCCCAAAATGGGTGAATATGTTTTGATTCACGCTGGTTTTGCCATTGAAAAGCTTGATGAAAATGAGGCTAAAGAAACTTTAGATATGATAAGGGAAATGGCTTCCGATTGAGAATTCATTGACCGCTTTTTCATTCGCCGAAAACCCACGAGGCTCAGAAAAAGCGGTCAATGAATTCTCAATCTGTAGAAATTAATAAATGATTAAGTATTTAGATGAATATAGGGATTCTGATTTAGCTACTAAATTAGTAGATAAGATAAAATCATCAAATTTTCCAAAGAAGTTAAAAATTATGGAAGTATGCGGTACTCATACAATGTCTATTTCAAGATTCGGCATCCGTCAGGCTTTAAAAGAAAAAATTGAACTTATTTCGGGTCCGGGATGCCCTGTTTGCGTTACACCAACTTCCTATATTGATAAAGCCGTTGAATACTCCAAAAATGAAAGAAATATAATAACCACATTCGGTGATATGTTCAGGGTTCCCGGCTCTAAATCGACTCTAGAAAAGGAAAAATCCGATGGGGCAAATATTAAGGTAGTATACTCACCGCTTGACTCTATAAAAATCGCACTCGACAACCCTGATAAAAACGTAATTTTTCTTTCAGTCGGGTTCGAAACGACAACTCCTACTGTAGCCGGCATGATTCAGCTTGCAGATAATCAGAGAATCATGAATCTTTTTGTACTATGCGCAAACAAACTGGTCCCGCCTGCCCTAAAAGTCATTCTGGAAGATAAAGAGATTCAAGTAGACGGATTTTTGATGCCCGCCCATGTCAGTACAATGATAGGATATGAGCCATACAGATTTGTTGTAAACGAATATGGGATACCCTCTGTCATAGCGGGATTTGAAGCCTTAGACATTTTGGCAGCAATTACTATGCTCATTAGGCAGTTTAATGCAAAAAGTTCTGCTTTAGAAAACGAATATAAAAGATTTGCAAAATCTCAAGGCAATAAAAAGGCTATTTCACTTATGAATGAACTTTTTGAACCTGTAAACGCGATATGGAGAGGTTTTTCAATTATCCCCGACAGCGGCCTTAAACTTAGGCGAAAATACTCTCACATGGATATAGAAGAGGTTCAACCCGTAAAAGTCGATGAAATACCCGAACCTAAAGGCTGTCTTTGTGCGGATATTGTCAAGGGGAAGGGCAAACCAATTGAATGCAGGCTATTTGGAAAGAAATGTACTCCCCAAAATCCGGTCGGGGCATGTATGGTTTCATCTGAAGGAACATGTGCTGCATACTACAAATATGAAAGATAATAACAAAATACTTCTCTCCCACGGCTCAGGTGGAAGACTTACGCATGAATTGATAAAGGAAGTCTTCCTTAAAAGTTTTTCAAACCCCGAATTAAAGGAAATGGGCGATTCAGCCGTTTTAAAGATAGGAAATCAGAATTTTGCCTTTACAACCGATTCTTTTACGGTT
>CAYYBZ010000307.1:0-3274 GCA_964470285.1 uncultured Oligoflexia bacterium | reverse complement strand
TAGTTGTTGTTGTCAATACCAACAGCTTTTTTAAGAAGTTCTTCAATCTCTTTGGGGAAATCTTTGCTTTCTGAATGGGCTGCCAAAAGAACTTCAGCCAGATTTAAAACGTATTCAATTTCCTTTTCATTAAACTCGATAGATTTTCTTAAACACTCTTCAGCTTTTGCAAAATTATTTTTCCTTTTGAACATCATTGCCTTGTTCATTTGTATTTCGGCCAAGAGCAGCTTATCTTCATTTTCTTCCTTGGGCTTTTGGATTTTTGCTCTAATTTTTAAATATTCATCCTTTTTCTTTTCATCCTTTAAAACCGTGAAAGCTGTAACGACTTTATCCATTATTTTTTCGGCCATGGTTTTTTCTTCGCCTTCATAGACTGCATCAATACGATCAAGTCTGAATTTTTTAATTAAGTCATCATAGTTTCTTTTTAAATCTTCTTTTTTGAAATTTACACTTAATCTGAAAAGTTCAAGATAGCCGAGCTTGTCCAGTTTAAGATATAAATTATAAATTTCGCTGCCACCTTGATTCTGTGGTTCTTTTGATGCAATACCGTCAGTTGCAGGTTTTTCCTCTTCTTTAGGTGTTTGAGCAGGTTCATTTGTGCCTTCTTCTTTTTTAAGATTTTCTTTTATTTCCTGTTTTATCCGGGATTTAAAAGGCTTTGGCACAGGCTTTTTCTTTAGCGGTTCGGAAATATAATCTATGACTCCCAGGGAATTTAGCACAAAAACTGTTGATAGAACGAACTCAGGCTCCATGCCGGAGTTTTTGGCGATATTAAAAAGGGTATCGGAACCGTCAAGCATTCTTAGAAGCTTTACTTCTTCCGGTTTGAGTTTAATTGTATTTAAAAGGGAGGTTTTTTTACTGTCTACGAATGGGATCATCTCTTTTGTAAATCCGCCCTCTTCTTTTAATACATCATAAGTATAGGATGTCTGAACTCCGTCTATGATAATTCTTAAGTCGTTTATTTCGATTTCAGTTACGTTTTCAAGATAGCTCTCCCCACCCGTAAACTCATATTCAAAATCGGATAGAATAAAACAGTTCAGAAGCTTTTTGGCTAATTGATCTTTTAATGCTTCAAATACGTCGTAAGGCGTAAGAAAGCCGAGCTCTACTAAAATCTCACCCTGTCTTTTACCGGTTTCGCCTACTTTTTTGACTACCTGTTCAAACTGATCTTCGGTCAACCTCCGGGTTTCAACGAGAATTCTTCCAAGATTTTCCGATCTCATTGTTGAATCTATGAATATAATATTGCCGCTTTTTAAATAGATCTTTTTATCTATTTGATCCTTTTTTATTACAAGTACACCAGTCTTATTATGACTTTTAAGATTTAAAATGAGCTTAAGAAACGATTGGGCCTTTTCCATTATTCTCAAATTCTAAAACAATTTCAGGCTTTTGTGAATATTAAACTGAAAGTTGAAAGACTGCTTAATTTTTACATGCATTCTGTAAAACCGCATGCTCTGCATACCACGCAGCCGTCTGAGTGTTCAACAGATCCTCCGCAATCGGGACAGGCGCCTCTGAGCATGACATTGCCTTTGCGCAATTCCTTTTTGTCAACTTTTGTCGATTCAGAATCTCCGTTTAAAAGATGCTTTTCAATGGCGATAGCAATTGCATCGGCGCATGATAATACCCTCATTCCGTTGTGCCAGCTCGGTGAGTGGCAGCATATGCCCTTAAGCTGCTTTATTATGGGTGTGAGTTCAGAGCCGGATCTTAGAGCGAATGAAATGAGTCTTGAAATGGCTTCCGACTGGGAAGCGGCACATCCACCGGCCTTTCCCATCTGACTGAAAAGTTCAAAAGGCGTGCCCTTTTCATCTGAATTTATTGTTACGTATAGATTACCGCATCCGGTTCTGATTTTTCTGGTTGTACCGAATGTGACCTCCGGCCGGGGTCTGGGAACAATTTTGCCGGATTTTTCTATTGATTCGGCATCGGGTTCCATTGATGAATCAGTTGCCTTATACGTGCTTCCGGTTGATAAAACCTGTGCATCCCGGGAACCGTCTCTGTATACCGTTACTCCCTTACAACCTAGATGATAGGCAAGCTTGTAAACGTCGGCAACGTCTTCCTTTCTTGCCTGATTTGGGAAGTTCACGGTTTTTGAAACCGCATTATCGGTGTATTCCTGGAAGGCAGCCTGCATTTTAATATGCCATTCGGGTGTTATGTCGTGAGATGTAACGAAAACCTCCTTAACGCTGTCGGGTATCTCGTCCATATGCTGTATGGATTCACCTTCTGCTACTTTATTTATTAATTCATCTGAATAAAGACCGAGTTCTTCCAGTTTTCTTTTGAAAGGTTTGTTTACTTCGACAAGTTTGTCGTCGTCCATTACATTTTTTGTAAATGCAAGCGCAAATAAAGGTTCAATTCCAGAGGAACAGTCCGCAATAATGCTGATGGTCCCCGTCGGCGCAATTGTTGTAACAGTGTCATTCCTGCGTGGTTTACGGCCTTCTTTGGCAAAGGTGGACATTTTAAAGTTTGGAAACGGCCCTCTTTCTTTGGCCAGCTCTTCAGAGGCTTCATTGGCTTTTTCATGAACAAAGCTCATGATTTTTTTCCCTGTTTGCAGGGCTTTTTCAGAGTTATAAGGGATTTCCATGTTGTACAGGAGGTCGGCAAAGCCCATAATTCCCAACCCGATTTTTCTGTTGAGTTTTGTTGTTTTATCGATTTCGGGCAAAGGATACTTGTTGGCATCAATTACATTATCTAAAAAACGTACACATGTTTTAACAGTCTTTTCGAGTTTATCGTAATTAACGTCTATTTTTCCATCCCTCTGCTCGGCCATTTTTGCAAGATTAATTGAACCCAGATTGCAGGATTCAAAAGGCAGAAGAGGCTGTTCTCCGCATGGGTTTGTGGATTCAATCATACCGAAATCAGGAACATGATTATCACGGTTAACTCTGTCGATAAAAATTATTCCGGGTTCTCCTGTTTTCCATGCGGATTGAACGATTAAATCGAAAACCTCCTTTGCGTGAAGACTTTTAACCACCTCTTTTGTTCGGGGATTTAAGAGATCATATTCTTCATTATTCTCTAATGCCTTCATGAATTTATCTGTGATGGCGACTGAGATATTAAAGTTGTTTAATTTTGTTAAATCGTTTTTCACGCTTATAAAATCAAGTATATCGGGATGGTCAACGCTTAGAACTGCCATGTTGGCGCCTCTTCTCGTTCCTCCCTGTTTTATGGCCTCGGTTGCCGAATC
>CAYYBZ010000306.1:0-3289 GCA_964470285.1 uncultured Oligoflexia bacterium | reverse complement strand
TTTAATAAGTGACAAAACAGTCAAATCGATACTTGTTAATATTTTCGGAGGTATTGTCAGATGTGACGTCATTGCCGAAGGAATTATTCAGGCGGCTAAGGAAATCGGACTGAGTCTGCCTTTAGTCGTAAGACTTGAGGGCACAAACGTCGAAAAGGGAAAGAAAATGCTTTCAGAGTCGGGCCTGAAAATTGAAGTTGCATCCGACATGAACGATGCAGCGAAAAAAGCCGTTTCATTGGCTTAACCGGAGAAAAAAATGTCAATTCTTATAGATAAAAATACAAAGGTTGTTGTTCAGGGAATAACGGGTGAAAACGGAACCTTTCACACCGGGAAAATGCTTGAGTATAAAACAAATGTCGTTGCCGGTGTAACTCCCGGTAAGGGCGGTAAAAAGGTCTCTAGCGTTCCGGTTTTCAACACTGTTGAAGAAGCCATAAAAAAAACAGGCGCAAATGCAAGTGCCATTTTTGTGCCCCCCGCATTTGCTCCCGATGCAATTATTGAGGCCGTTGATAACGGTATAAAACTTATTGTTTGTATTACAGAAGGAATTCCCGTTTATGAAATGGTTAAGGTTAAAAATTTCATGAAGAACAAAGACTGCCGTTTGATAGGTCCCAACTGTCCCGGGATAATAACTCCCGATGAATGCAAGATAGGGATTATGCCCGGATATATTCATAAAAAGGGTATAGTGGGGATTATTTCGCGAAGCGGAACTTTGACCTATGAAGCGGTCGATCAGCTTACAAAAAGAGAAATAGGTCAGACCACCTGTATCGGAATCGGCGGAGATCCGGTTAACGGAACGTCATTTGTTGATTTACTGGATCTCTTTGAGAAGGATACGGAAACCAAAGCCGTTGTCATGATAGGAGAAATCGGCGGAACAGCCGAAGAGGAAGCCGGAACTTTTATTAAGGAAAATATGAAAAAACCCGTTGTCAGCTTCATTGCCGGAGCTACGGCTCCAAAGGGAAAAAGAATGGGGCATGCGGGTGCCATAATCTCAGGCGGCAAGGGAACAGCGGCTGAGAAAATGCAGCATCTTGAAAAGTGCGGTGTCAAGGTCGCAAAAAGTCCCGCCGACATAGGTTCCTGTGTTGAGGAGGTAATGAAGAGTGGCAAATAAAACAGAGCATTTTAAGGAGTATGAAGGCCACGAAGGTAAGAAGGCCAAAATCAGAGTTTATGAGAAAATGTGCAAAGCCTGCGAAATCTGTGTAGCTTTTTGTCCGGTTAATATACTGGAAATAAATAATCTTACCGTAGTCGTTAATTATCCCGATAAGTGTACAAAATGCATGTTATGCGAGATGAGATGTCCGGACTTTGCTATCGCTGTAGAGTAATCCAAAATTATAAAGGAACAAAAAATGTCAAAACGAGTAGCCTTTCTTGAAGGCAATGAGGCGTGTGCCGAGGGTGCCTTGTATGCCGGCTGTACTTTTTTTGCCGGTTATCCAATAACCCCGTCAAGCGAAGTAGCAGAGTATCTGTCCAAAGAACTTCCCAAAAAGGGAGGTTTTTATCTTCAGATGGAGGATGAAATAGCTTCCATCGCTGCCGTAATCGGAGCTTCACTGGCGGGCGCTAAATCCTTAACGGCAACTTCGGGACCCGGATATTCACTGATGCAGGAACTTATAGGTTATGCATGTATAGCCGAAGTTCCAAGCGTAATAATCAACGTTATGAGAGGGGGTCCTTCGACCGGAGACCCGACAAAGCCTTTGCAGGCAGACGTCATGCAGGCAAAATGGGGAACGCACGGAGATCACGCAGCAATTGCGCTGTGCCCCGACTCCGTCCAGGAAATTTTTTCAATGACCATAGAAGCTTTCAATCTTGCGGAAAAATACAGAAATCCGGTTACCCTTTTAACCGACGAAATTGTCGGTCATATGAGAGAAAAGATTGAAATACCCGAAGAGGGGGTAATACCGGTTATTAACAGAAAAAAGCCCGGGGTAAAGCCCGAAGAATACATCCCTTACGATTCAAGCATGGGAGATACTCCTCCGATGGCAAATTTCGGTGAGGGTTACAGGTTTCACGTTACAGGCTTAAAGCATGACGAGACCGGATTCCCCACAAACAATCCGGCTTTGAGTGCAAAGGGCCTCGAGAGAATTGTAAGAAAGGTTGAGAATAACAGAAAAGAAATATTTAAGACAGAAAACCACATGATCGATGATGCTCAGTGTATTTTTGTTACATACGGTCCTACAGCCAGATCTGCAAAAAGAGCGGTTCAGGAACTTAGAAAGGCCGGTAAAAAGGTAGGACTTTTAAGACTAAAAACAATTTGGCCGTTCGACGATGAAACAATCGCAGATCTTACTCAAAATGCTAAATATATATTTGTGCCTGAGATGAATCTGGGACAAATGGTTTATGAAATTAAAAGATCAGTGAAAAAAGATGTGCCGGTTATCCCCGTAAACAGGGTTGATACCGAACCTCTTACACCGAATGAACTTTATAACAGGGTTATGGAGGTTTTATAAATGAGCTTTGATTACTGGAAATATTTAAGAAAGGACAAATTCCCACACATACTGTGCCCCGGCTGCGGCGACGGTACAGTTTTGAAATCACTTTTGAGGGCCGTAGATAAGCTTAAAATAGATAAAAACGATCTTTTAGTGGCTTCGGGAATAGGATGCGCCTCAAGAATTCCGGGTTATGTGGATGCAAACACCCTGCATACGGCTCATGGAAGGGCTCTGCCTTTCGCAATAGGTGTTAAGATGGTTAAGCCCAATATGCATGCCATCGTAGTTTCCGGTGACGGAGATTCGGTTGCCATAGGCGGAAATCATTTCATTCATGCCTGCAGAAGAAATATTGATATGACAATGATTGTTTTCAATAACTATATTTACGGCATGACAGGAGGACAGTTCTCACCAACAACGCCTACTTTTAAAGTGGCTACGACGGCTCCTTACGGAAACCTGGAGCCTGTTTTTGACATAACAAAACTTGCAATAGGTTCAGGCGCTACATACGTAGCCAGAACCACTTCATACCATGCCAGGGAAATGGAGAAATTCTTTACTGAAGCTGTTTCTCATGTCGGCTTCTCCGTAGTAGAAGTTATGGTCGGTTGTCCTTCCAACTACGGCAGAAGAAATAAGTTGAGAACCGGTGTCGACCTGATGAAATGGCAAAAAGAAGTTGCGGTTCCGAAAGTCAGAGCCGACAAAATGGAAGAGCTTGAATTAAAGGGAAAGATAATAACAGGCGTTTTTTTCAAGGAAGAGCGTGAAGAATATAC
>CAYYBZ010000305.1:1021-3306 GCA_964470285.1 uncultured Oligoflexia bacterium | reverse complement strand
AAATGGCTCCCCTGTCTGATTTTTCTATGATAATTCCTATCTTTCTCCCTAATCCGATCCATAAATCAAGGACCAGGAACTTCAGAAAGAGATAGATCCGGCTTTGCCCCTTTGCTCGGGGAGCAAAGGGCCCGCGTCCTGCCCCTCGCACATTAAAATGGTTAAAATAACACCTTCCCCCCATCATTTTTTTTCGATGTCCGAAGGAGCATCGAAAAGGGGGATCCAAGGGGGTAGTTTGCCCCCTTGGTCGCAGCATGCGAAAGCATGTGAGAAGGGGGAGCTGGGAGGGGTTTCGAATTACTGAGCGAAGCGAAGGACTAAATTAAACCACCCCAGGAATCCGGGTCGGCGGCGCAAAAATTGAAGAAAGACACTGGCTCGGGCCAGTCCGCGCTTCGCCTTCCGGCGAAGCAAAGCCTTTTATTTAAGTCCCAGTAATTTAAAAAAGGATTTTGAAACAGCAGGCTTAGTAACAACTTCTCCATCATATTGATTTCTTTTAGTGTAGTAGGTATAAAAATGACATTTTGATTCGTTAACAAAAGTATATCTTGGATAATTTCCAACAAGAATGCTCCAAACTGGGGGTATACTTCTTGGTCCGACAAAAAATTGTAAATAAACAAAGACTTTTCTTGAAACTGTACTATACGCTATAGCATGCCCCCATTGGTTCAATTGAAATCCTTTAGATAGTTCATAAAAAATTTGTTTATTGGTACGTGTTATGAATTGATTTTCGTCCCCAGCATTTTTAATGAAATTTTTAATTGCTGACAATTCTGTTTCATATCCATTATACATTCTTGTTTTAATGCAATAATTTAAAGCTATTTTTGCAAGAACTCTGAAATAATCATCAGGGATCTTGCATGATAGAATAGATTCGATATTTTGGTTTTTTAAGCTTATTAATTTATTTTTCCATTCAAGCTTTTCGCCTTTGCTCAACATGAAGGACACAGCCTTCTCAAAAATGTGTTGATTCTCTATTTTAGAGAAGATGCTAACTAGCTTAGGTTGTTCAATATGATTATCGCTAATACATTTTTTTATATATTTGCTGTCGTGATGTTTTGCATTAAATGGTATTTGAAATTTTAGTTTAGAAGTATCATCTTGTATAATTATATGATCTAGAAGATCTGCATCTTTCTTCCCGCGAATAATCTGACCTAATAATGGATAGTTGTATCCTGGAATCTTCCCTTCAAGTTTTAATGGAGGTTGTTTATATGCATTGTCATAAAAAGGAGCATCTTTTCTTTTTTGCATTTTAGATGGTAAGTTTAAAATCAATTTGAAAAAAGTTTCTGGTGATCTTTCGCTGAATCGCCCTTCCATTTTCTTAAAAGAATTATTACATTGTTCACATACTTTGTCTGTCAGAGTTAAAGCATTCTTAAAACTGCCCAACGAATCAGGGATAACGTGTTCTTTATCAAAATTTGTTTGTGAACAATAGATGCAGTTTTTAGTAGTATTATTATACTTATTCAATTTTGTCTCTTTTCTCTAAATTATGCCTCGCACATAGAATCTGTATATTTTCAGATTTAAGAGAAGTCCCACCTTTGGAAAAGGGAAGAATATGATCAAAATGAAGATTATCCTTCTTGCCACAAATTACACATTTTCCCTTATCCCGTTTCCAAACCTCTAGTTTTACTGAAGTAGGTATTAATCTATTATGAAACAAATCATGCATTTTGGGAGAGATTTCCGAAGATTCTTTATCAACTATTTCTAATCTAAATTTGAAGACGGTTCTACTGCCGGATTGCTCTTCCCATGAATCGGTAAGTTTAAATATTCCATTATAAACCCAAATACCATCGCGGATCTTTTCATATACTTTGACAGGTTCTGCTTTTGATGAACTTTCTTTATATTTTTGTGCTGCTTCATAGAAAAGACCATTTTGAGTCAGTTTCCCACTTGAATGTTTCATTGGCTGATTTATTTTCTTTGGATCAACTACCTCCGATCTCTTCGCAACGTCATGCCCCTCGTAAATTAGTGTTTTTCCATCATCCTCGACTCGGTCTGCATAAGGGGCGCCTTTTCTAAGGCTCATTAAGATGACGCTATAACTCCCCCTTAATCTGAAATTCATGCCTCTTTGGAGGTTAACTCCTTCTTCTTGGCACATCTCTAGATAAGAAATTATATGGCCTTGTTTAATCATGATTCTATGGGTTTGGTATACCAGGCTTAATTCAATTCGAAAAAGGAAATTTTTTTCACACTTACTTTTAATTTTGCTTTATTCATAGCGCCTT
>CAYYBZ010000305.1:0-1011 GCA_964470285.1 uncultured Oligoflexia bacterium | reverse complement strand
AAGTAAAAACAATTAATGATATCATGTGTTTAGTCTCTTGAGAAAAAGGGTTTTTAAATAATAAAAGGCAATTGTATTCAGGACTGTTTGAAAAGGTCATAATTCCTTGCCAAATTGTTTAGTATTTATAATAGTTAGGAGAAAATTCTAACTTTAGAAACATTCGCTTGGGTTTTTAGGGAGGTTTATTCAAGATGTCTAAAAAGAAATGTAAAAAAAACGACTAGGGGAGCGCTGATCAAGGGCATGTCTAAGCAACTCCCGAGTGAGATTCTTGATAATCCAGCTTTCAAGAAGGGCTTGCGTAAGATTATGAAAGGTTATTCAGGTATTTATGCTCTATATAGAAAGAAAAAACTTTATTATGTAGGTTTAACAGGGAATCTTTTTAGTCGTATTAAATGGCACCTAAAAGATAGACATGCAGGGAAATGGGATAGTTTTGTAATATTTCGAATAAAACGCATTAATTTCTTAAAAGATATTGAAACTCTTATAACTAATCTTCTGATAATTCCTGGAAATAGAGTGAAAGGGAAATTACCGCGTGACTCAGATGTCAACCATATTCTGCGAGAAATACTGCGCCAACACAATCAGGAAATTAAGCAAATTGAAAAGGCACTTAAAAATCAATAAACCCAACCACTCCCTTTTAGGTTTCAACAGGTACAGTTCTTGGGGGGAAGGTCAGTGGTAATATTATTAATTATTTCAATTACTTCCTTTTATGTTATTAACCATATTTTACGATAAATTTTTTTATATTTTAGTTGATACTAACGCTAATTTCGCCTACTTTTATTAACGAGATTTAATATTGACCACATATTGGTAACCGATTGATGTTAAAAGAAAAAGAGAAACCAAGATATTTGAAATCCAAACAGCTTAGGTTAAAAAATATTATTTCTAATAATGTTTCTACAAAGCTGTATTTGGGTGATTGTAAAGAAAAATTAGGAAAAGTACCTAGCAATAGTGTTGACCTAATATTTACTTCACCACCAT
>CAYYBZ010000304.1:0-3328 GCA_964470285.1 uncultured Oligoflexia bacterium | reverse complement strand
GTGTTTTTACGGTCCATCCCGAATCTACTCCTCTTATTGCCTCACTTTCCTGTTTTGTAATAGGTTGTCTGTATGCAATTATGGACAGAGTTTCTATCGCTGCGCGGCTGAGTTTGGCGGGTTTTATCTTGCTTAAGCGGAATATCCACGAAGAATTTGTTTTCTTCGTGCGGAAATGGTAGCCGCCTGCGACTTCAATAAGTGAAATACCGCGATTATCTCCTTCAAGATCTATCTTAAGCTCATCTATGGATTCCTTTATTTCCTTCTTGGATGATTCTTCGATTATCTCCGATAACTTATCGAGAGTTAAAGGTTCATCGGTAACAAAAAGTATGGATTCTATAACTGATTTAATTTGTGTTTTTGTCAACATCTTCGAATTCCCAATCTTCGGTTAAAAATGGAGTAGCTGATATTAGAATATCTCCGTAATCCTTTGCCTGCAGGGCGCGTACAAGATTTAATCTTATCATTTCAAGCGTGGCAAGAAAAGTCACAATAATGCTGGATTTTGTTTTCGCCTCTGAAAAAAGCTCAGTAAAACGTATTGTGTTTGAAGGGTGAGATTTCAGTATATCTGCTATTTCGCTTATCCTTTCCTTTATGGTCAGTTTTTCAATATATATTTCCTGAGGAAAGTCCTCCGGAACGTTTGTAAGAATTTTAGAAAAAGTATCAATTAAGTTAAAAATACTTATTTCTACAAGTTCCTTGCCCGTCTGAGAGGGCTTTTCGAGGTCTTTGGACGCATGAATTCTTTTAAAAACATCTCGGTTAAGAATATTTCTTGTAAGCAGTTCCTCTGCCGCATCCTTGTATCTTTGATATTCTAAAAGTTGTCTTACTAGATCGGACCTGGGATCTTTTTCTATCCCTTCTTCGTCGGAGGGCAGGGGCGTAGGAACAAGCATTTGAGATTTGATATGGGCAAGTGTGGCTGCCATCAAAACAAATTCACCGGCCAAATCAAGATTTAATGTTTTCATTAAATGAAGATATTCAATATACTGGGCGGAAATTAATGAAACCGGTATGTCGTAGATATCAACTTCGTTCTTCTTGATTAGATATAAGAGTAAATCAAGAGGACCTTCGAATATATCAAGCCTGACTTTATATTCTGAATTGGCTGTTTCGTTCATAAACTAATACATTTTAAGGGCTTTAGTCACTTCATCCATTGTCCTTCTCGCTATCTTTGAAGCCTGCTCATTGCCTTTATCAATAATATCCCTGACAAGTTTTGGATTGTCTTCAAACTTTTTTCTGCGTTCACGCAGAGGTTTTAAATAGTTTTTAATGTTTTCAATAAGAATCTTTTTGTCGTCGACACATCCGATTTCGGCTTTGCGGCATTCCTTATCAATTCTGCTTCTGGTTTTTTCGTCTGAAAAAACGAAATGAAGCGGAAAAAGATGGCATTGATCAGGATTTCCGGGAATATCCCGTTTTGTCCTTCTCTTATCGGTAATCATGCTCATTACCTTCTTTTTAATCTGTTCATCGGAATCGGTGAGGAGGATGGCATTGTTAAAGCTTTTACTCATTTTTCTGCCGTCTGTTCCTATTATTTTGGGAGAAGGTGAAAGAATTGATTGAGGTTCTGGAAAAACGTTTCCGTAATAATTATTAAAGCGTCTGGTGATCTCTCTTATAAGCTCCAGGTGAGGAAGCTGATCCTGGCCCACCGGAACACCCTGTGCTTTATATAAAAGAACGTCGGAGGCCTGAAGAATCGGATAACCTAGAAAGCCGTAGTTGGAAAGATCCTTATCGGTAAGTTCCTGTTTCATTTCTTTGTAAGTGGGAGATCTTTCAAGCCAACCCAGAGGTGTTATCTGGGAGAGCAGAAGAAAAAGCTCCGCATGTTCTTTCACCCTTGATTGAACAAAAATGGTAGATTTTTCGGGATCTATTCCGGCAGACAGATAATCAATTACTATCTGATATGAATTCTCGCTTAACTTTTCCGTATTCTTGAATTCTGAGGTAAGGGCATGCCAGTCTGCTACGAAATAAAAGCATTTATTGCCTTCATTTTGAATTTTTACCCAGTTGTTAAGGGTACCGAAAAGATGTCCAATATGAAGAGCGCCTGTTGGACGCATTCCGCTAACAATAATCATAAAGCAAATCCTATTAAAATTCGGTAAAGAAATGTTATAGGATAATATAATACGCTTATAATGCCAGTGAAAATTAACAGTATAAACACTATAAAGCTGAGATGTTGGTATTTATTCATAAATTCTGAGTACTTATCCGGAAGTATGCCCTCCAGAACATGGCTTCCGTCAAGAGGGTAAATTGGAATCATATTGAAAAGAGCCAGGGTAATGTTGAGCATTACACCCATGTCAAGCATTGCTATGAACGGGTAATCCATAAGGCTTCTGGAGGTAAAATAGTACCCTCTGACATCCTCCGGTGCAATTGAATACATAATCTTAATTGTAATTGCAAAACATGCGGCCAAAATCAGGTTTGAGACAGGGCCTGCAATAGAGATAAGAAGATTGTCTTTTTTATAATTACGAAGATTAACAGGATTAACCGGAACAGGCTTCGCCCCTCCAAAGAGCATTCCGCTGGAAAAATAGAATATTATAGGCACCAGTATGGTCCAAATAGGATCTATGTGAGGTATAGGGTTTAGCGTCATTCTTCCAAGTTCTTTTGCGGTTGGATCTCCTCTTTTAAAGGCCAAATAGGCGTGTGCAGCTTCATGAAATGAAAGCGAAAATAAAAGCGGAACAGCCAGTAGAAGAATTCCCATTATTTTATCAGTTTGCATAGAAGGCTTATAACAGAAGGCATTGAAACGGTCAATTCTTAGGAGCCAGCATCACCCCTCCAGATTTGAAAATACTTTATAAGAGTTCGGTGACTGCTTTTTCATTCGCCGGAACCCGCTTAGGCTCAGAAAAAGCAGTCACCGAATTCTTATTTAATTGCTCAAACCTGGAGCATCTAAATTCTATCTTCTTAATCTAAATTTTAATCTGACTTCTTGAATCTGTTTTTTTAGATTAGCTATTTTTGAAATAATCTTAATCACAATCGTAGTAGAAGGTTCATTTATTCCAATTTAAAGTGGAAAGGGCTTAGATTTCAGGCTCTTGGATGATATTTTTTATGTACTTCCTGAAGTCTTTTTACGCTTACATGTGTGTAAATCTGTGTTGTGGAAATATCGGAGTGACCGAGCATGCTTTGAACCGATCTTAAATCTGCCCCGTTTTCCAGAAGGTGAGTTGCAAAGGAGTGTCTCAGAGTATGGGGGGTTAAGCGCTTCCCTAAATTTTTAATAAGGGAATATTTTTTT
>CAYYBZ010000303.1:0-3333 GCA_964470285.1 uncultured Oligoflexia bacterium | reverse complement strand
TACTCAAATGGACAGAGCCAGGAAGTCCGTGCTAAGTTTTTTTCAAAGTATCTTGATTTCACGTCCACGAGGGGTGTTTCCCGGCATGCTCATACAAAAAGAATTTCCGAGAGTAAAGTAATGGGTGATCCGGCTTTCTTTGACATTTTGAGTTTGATTTTATATATATAATCGAAAATCGACATTTGGAGTTGTAACGCATGAAAAAAATTAAACTTATTTTAGTGCTGATTGCTGTTTTATTTTTGACTACCTGCACTGGCGGTTTTAAAAGAAATCTCGCTATATATGGAAATCCTGAAAGCGGTCCCGCTCCGCTTTCTGTTACTTTAATGTGCAGTTCAGACGATGTTTTTCTTCAAGATGATGCCGTAGAAAACTTTTATATTGATGCGGGTGACGGAACGGAACCTTATGAGGGAAGTTCTGTCGTTCATGTTTACGAAACACCCGGAATTTACATAGCCCAATGCTTTCTATACGTGGAATCTGCCATATCCGGCAAAGATCTTGAATCACATACGGCTTCAACTGAAATTAATGTTACAGAACCGACAGATGATGAGCCTCCTGACGAGGGAACATCTCCGGTCGTTTCAATAGAAGTTGATCCGGATGTCGGACTGGCTCCTCTGCAGGTCTATTTCACAGGTAATGTAACAGGCGGGGATGCTCCGATGACATATTTGTGGGATTTTGACGACACAAATACGTCTACGGAACAAAATCCTGTTCACACATTCAACGATGCCGGAACCTACAGTGTCACATTCACGGTAACTGATACTGATGGAGATTCGGACGAGGCTACAGTAGAAATTAACGTTTCAGAAGAAAGTGATTTAGAAGCATCTATTGATGTCGTGGGAGGTCTTAACGGATATTTAGGTATTCCTATGGTTTTTAACAGCGTTGTAACGGGAGGTACGCTTCCTTACACGAATTACACATGGACCTTCGGTGACGAAAGCGTTTCATCTGTTGAAAATCCTTCACATACCTTTTTTGAGACAGGTGATTTTGATATTAATCTTTGGGTATCAGATTCGGTTCCCACAACCGTAGGAGCCGACCCGGTAACCGTGCATATTGAGATGACTAAATAAGAGATTCAAACTATTCAGTCGTATTTGGTAGGTTCGAAAATTCCTCTTTCGCCGTCATAAAGGTTGACGATTGCAGAAAATATCTCTTCGAATTCTTTAGTAGGTTTTTCATCTTTGAAAAAAGAACTTTTGACAAGTATTGTTTTAATGTTTTTAGAGTCATCGCGTTTTAGACGTGATTTTATTGATAAAAGGAATTGAAAACCGGAATCACTGACTTTTAGCGGTTTTTCTACATACCAGAGGCCGCTGTTCTTGAGCAGTTCGCTTATTGATTTAAATTCATCTAAAGATATTTGCTTTTTACCCGGCCTATAGTGATAAAAGGGTTTTTTGTCCTCATGATTTTGTCCCGGCTGAGGCCTTCCCGGGTTGACAAGGCGTCCGCCGTATTCGATTAATGCAGCATTATTGTCGGGATTAAATATCATCTTCATTATTTCCGGTCTGTGTTGGGGAGATCTTAATTCAATAAAAACCTCCAAAATAACTTCATTTTTAGAAATCGGGTTGTTGTCCATAGCCAATTCCTTTTTATCCTTTCCAAATAGAAAACTGTAATGAAGGGTAACTATGTTTAAGAGAATAATACAGATTAATATTTTGTTATGTTTCAGCATAAACTTAACCATTAATTTTAAAGCCTATTAATACAAAAAGAAACGGATAAAATATAGCGCAACGCAATATTTTCCTTGACATCGTGCATAATCCGTAATATTTCTTAAGATAGGGAACGCGCTTGCCATTAGAGAGGGGGGAATCGTGAAAAAAAGGCCTTATCTTAGTATTACTGTGCTTCTAATTTCTTTTGTTTTTCTAACAACCGCCTCGATTTTTGCAAACGAAACTGAATCATTTTCAATAAATGAAACAACATCAAATCTGTGGGACTTTGTTCCTACATCTGGCGGTTCATATGATGCAGTTGAGGGGCAATTGCATTATCTTTCCGGAGAAACAGGTTATCTTTTCTTTGTAGGGTCGGATGAAGAACTAGAATATTTAAAGGAACTCAGAAGTGAGTTAATACAACTATATCCCGATTCAAGAATAATACCTCTTGAGAGTGTTATCCCTTTCACTTATTTAAATCTTATGTCCAACGGAGATATTGTTCCGGAAAGAACAGATTTCATCGATGTGGAGACAAAGACGGTAATTGCTGCATGGGATTTTGAAACAGGTTTCTGGGCCTACTATAACGAGTCGGATAACGATGGTAACCGTTTTATGCTTACTTCTAACGGAGAAGCGACTTTGATTGATGATTCTGAACTGGCCGTGTATAAAAATACTCCTTATGATGATCTGATTGAATATATCCCAGCCGGTACTGCTACACTGGCATTAGCTTCGGTTGTCGGTTCATCCGAACCCACTGAATGGAAACCGAATACCAGGCTTGGAAAAAGGGCGCAAAAAGTAAAATTACCCAAGAATTGGGCCGAGCAGGTAGAGCAATTGAAAGACTGGGCGGCAAAACAACCCAAAAATAAACCAAGAACTAAATTGGGAATGAGAGCGGCTAAGGTAAAACTGCCTGGAAACTGGGATGAACAGGTAAAGAAACTTAAGGAATGGGCAAAGAAAAATTCAAAGCCTCATTCGCACACAGGCCTTGGAAAAGCTGTTCTTAACCCGAAAGTTTCAGCCGACCTCGATAAAGCAATAAGAAGGGCCAGGTTAAAAAGCAGAATTATCGGATGGGGAACCGTTGGAGTTATAGTGGGAGGTTACGGCACGTTAGGTGTAATGGCTTACCTTAAGAACCGGACATATAAAAAGAGAAAACAGGCAATAAAAGAGGAAAATGAAAAGCTTAAGACTCAGGATACTGAAGTTGATTCTCTAAACGATGCAAATAAAGAGGGGATAAAAGAAAAATAAAAAAATAAGAGTTAAATATTATAAATCTTAAAGGTCGTTTATAGGTAGGGGGTAACTCTTTGAGATTAGGCTTTATTAATCTGATATTACTGTCGGTTTCACTAATGCATCTGCTCTGCCCTTATCCGGTTTTTCCGCAGGAAAGCATTAGAATGATTCCGGCTCATTCTACGATCCCTGATAATGGAAATCTCTCCGAGAATGACAGCCTTTACGATCTTGATCAAAGGCAATTTAAATATACTAATGAGAAGGACTCTTACGCTCTGTATCTTTATGCTCTCTCCATAAGATTGATAGCCATACGCAATATTCTTAAAATAAGTTCTGTCTCAAG
>CAYYBZ010000302.1:0-3341 GCA_964470285.1 uncultured Oligoflexia bacterium | reverse complement strand
ATCGAAAATCTTTACATTTAATTCATTACTGCTAGTCTATAATTCCGTAAACATTTTTACTAATAATCATTAAACCTTCAAACAAGGAGAATATTTATGCGCAAAACATTGACATGCTTAATGGGTTTGATGCTCGCTTTTTTCTTCATGAGCTGTTCATCAAAAACCTATGAGAACACAGCCGAAAAAGAAAAAACAAAGGGAGTTGAAACTGCAAAAGAAGCTCAAGCGGACGCCCAAAAGGAAGCCGAAACTGCTAAGATGAAGACCGAAACCGCCAAGGATGAGATGAAAACCGGAAAGGCTAAGGTTGAAAAGGATGCGTCAATGGCCGAAGACTCCGATCTTACGGTTGAAGAAGCCGTAATAGCAACCGACGTTGAAAAGCTCACCCCCATGGGAACAGGTACAGAGTTCACAAAAGATGTTGAAAAAATTTACTGCTTTTCAAAAATTGTCGGAGCAAAAGATCAGACCGAAATAAAACATAAATGGTATTTTGGAGACAAAAAAGCCGCGGAGATTTCACTAAACGTCGGCTCATCTCCATGGAGAACATACAGCTCCAAAACCATCGTTCCTGAATTCGCAGGCTCATGGAGAGTAGACATAACAACAAAGGACGACAAGGTTATAAAAAGTCTCAATTTTGAGGTTAAATAACTATAAATTCAGAGGGGCGGTGATATATCCGTCCCTTTGAATTTTTCTCTTTTTGCTCAAAATCAAAGTTGCTATCAAAAATTTGCTGAATTAAATTTATTGTTGAAAAATGAGATACCTGCCGATTATAATATTGATGCTCTTCCCGGCTTTAAGTTTTGCCTCTGAAAAACCGGGCCCTATTGATTATTACTTGCCCCTTTGGTTTGTGACTCCCTTTATCCTAATGCTTCTGGCCATAGCGATTCTGCCCGTAACTCTTGAAAAATGGTGGCATTCAAACCTAAATAAATTCTGGATATGTCTTTCTCTTGGACTGCCGGTAGGCATGTATTTTGGGGTTTACGACCTGGATGCCTTAACCCATATCGGTCTTGAATACTTCTCCTTTATTGTCCTGCTAGGTGCCCTTTATGTGATTTCGGGCGGAATACTTCTAAAGGGTGATATTGAGGCTACTCCGCTGACAAACACAATCTTTTTAGCCGTAGGAAGCCTTCTGGCTTCATTCATGGGAACAACCGGAGCAGCCATGCTGCTGATACGCCCTGTGCTCTCCACGAACAAAGAGAGAAAATACAAGGTACACACAATTATATTTTTCACATTTTTGGTTGCGAACATAGGAGGCTGTCTTACTCCGCTTGGAGATCCGCCGCTTTTCATGGGGTACTTAAAGGGAGTGCCCTTTTCATGGACCTTTTCCTTGATTCCCGAATGGGCCTTTGTTGTTTCTTTTGTTTTACTTGTTTATTTCATAACCGATTCATTCCTTCATGCAAAAGAACCCCTGTCAAGAATTGCCAAAGACAGACGCGAGACTAAACCTCTTAAACTTTTCGGATCAATTAATTTTCCTCTTCTGGCAGGTGTCGTGTTAAGCGTCGCGTTTGTAAAAACAGTTCCTTACAGAGAGATAATAATGATCGCATTGGCGGCAATATCAATGAAAGTTACGAAAAAAACCTACAGAGAACAGAATGAATTTAACTTTCAACCCATCATAGAAGTTACCGTGCTTTTTTTCGGGATTTTTCTTACAATGATACCTGCGATTGTTCTTTTAAATGCCAGGGGAAGCGAACTCGGAATCAGCCAGCCCTCGCAGTTTTACTGGTTAACGGGGATCTTGTCGGCATTCCTTGACAATACTCCGACTTATGTAACATTTTTTGCCCTGGGACAGGGTCTGCATCAAACTCCTGAAATTGTGGGAATGCCGGAAAGCATTCTGCGTGGAATTAGTCTGGGGGCTGTCTTTTTCGGAGCGGTAACCTATATCGGAAACGCGCCCAATTTCATGGTCAAGATTATTGCAGATCATCAGAAGGTAAAAATGCCATCATTCTTTGCATATATGATATGGAGCGTTCCCATTCTTATCCCTATCTTTCTGATTGTTGATTATCTGTTTTTATAATTCCTTTAATCTTTCCCTGAAATTATCAAAGGAAGTTACCACCAGATCGGCACTTGTGGAATTCACATCTTTATTATTAACTCCGCAAAAAAGAACGGCTTTCATCCCTAACTGTTTGGCGCCTTTAATGTCCGTTCTTTCCATATCTCCTACATGAGCAGCCTGGGAAGATTCAACATTTATCGAATTAAGAACCTTAAGAAAATTCTGCTTATCCGGTTTAGTTGTTGTCAGTTCATCTGAGAAAACAAACACGGAAAAATATTTTTCAATATCATCCTTTTTCATTATTTCTTTTAAAACCGACCCGGGAGTGGCGGCGGTATCGGAGATAATACCAAGGATAAAGTCTTTGGAGATTTCTTCAAGCATGCTTTTTACTCCGTTAACAATGACCGGGGGAGCCTTAAGAGCAGCTGCTGCCAACCCGTTTTTAAGATTTGTGCATATTTCTTCGGGTAATTTAAGATCAAGATCTTCCAGTATGCTGCGTACAATATCCATGGGAGTAAAAGATTTAGACTGGGCACTCCATTCATGCATCCATTTTTTCCCGGTTACTTCAACCGCTTTTTCAACTTCTACTCCACTTCTTTGATAGCCTAAACGTAAAAGTTCATTAACAAGATATTCGACGCGCTTGTTTAAACGGGCTTCGAAATTATTGTCCGCATAAAGAGTGTTCCAGAAATCGAATGTAACGGCTTTTATCATTTTTCCCCCATAAGAAGACGCTAGGATACTATCCTATCATTTAAGGGTCAAGACAGGCCTGTTTATTTTTAAATTAATTGAAATATTTTTCGATTCTAAAACGTACATAACTTAAAGAATTGACGTTATTCAGACTAAATGCTAATGATTTAAACCGTTTAAACCGGAGGTCAAAATGAAGAAATCACTGATCATACTTTGCACTTTCTTTTTGCTTTATTCAATTAACTGCAGGGCTGAAATCTTTGAAAAGGATTTCAACTCTTCAGATATAAAATCTCTGGAAATAAAAACTACTTCCGGCAAAGTAAAGATAATCGGCGCGCAGGGTGAAAAATCCAAAGTTGTTGTTAATAAGTTGCGTTTCGATAAAAATTGCTCGATGAGGGTAGAAAACAAAGATTCTGCACTATTTGTGGAAATTAAAGGTAAATCAACATTTAACTTCTCTAAAAGATGTGAAGCCGATATAGATTTAATTATTCCGGACAAAGCAGATATGACACTGAGATCGGGTTCTGCTGATATAGAAATTTTAAATACA
>CAYYBZ010000301.1:0-3357 GCA_964470285.1 uncultured Oligoflexia bacterium | reverse complement strand
CCCAGAGTTCTGGCTCCAAGAATCGCAAGTCTGTAATTGGTAATGGCCTTGGATTCCTCTTCAGCCCATATTGCTCCCCCCTCCTGGTCAAACAGATATTTGGGTGTTCCAATTTCAAGGATTCTCAGCTTATGGCATTTACCGTTGTAGGTCGTAAGAATATGAAAACCGACTTCATGAGCGCACATCCTTGCAGCCTCTTTTGAGGAATAAAGAGTGTTTGATCTTAGTGCTACAGAATTCTCACCTGCGGCGGCGTTCGCACTCAAATGATCACGGATGTAGACTTTACTGTTAAATCCATAATATCTCAATTCTCTGTAAAGAGCTCTTTCGACTGATTCTTTTTTGGGGTTACGGTCAGCAGCGGGAATATATTTTTCTTCAGGTTTTCTGGCTGCTTTCAGCCATATTTTTGCCACATCAATCGGCTTAACTCCCGTTCCATGAGTGTCCATAGGTGTTCCGTAAAGAGCACTTGAATATGCCAGCATTCTTTCCCTGTTCCCGACAGAGCTTATCAGCATTATTTGATTGTGAACTTCCTCAATCTTTTCTCTATAAAGACTTTCAAGCTCTGAAAAACCAAGTCCATTTTCCAGAGGTTTGAGTCTGGAAAGTAAATCCTTTGAGTTTATTTTAATAGGTCTGAATCTGAATCTTGGGATATATCTTTTTTTGCGTCTGTATAATTCCAGAAATCTTTTTTTCTCAATTGAAGAGTTTACAGGAGAGATATGATAAAGAATTTTTATCTTTTTAGAAATTTCGTATAAAGCTGAATCTGCTTTTTTTATATTTGCAGGTATTTTCCCCATAACTTTAACTTTAATGAACCGTAAGTATTAACCTATTTAATTATGACAGATGAAAATAAAACTTTCATTCAAATGTACATTAACCGTTTTGCAAAAAAACAAAATTTTTCCTTGACACCTATAACGCTCAGTGTTATGACATAATTAAGGGGATAAATGAGAGAACTACCACTGACCTGGTAATTATCGATCTCATCTCATTGTTGTTTTGCTTAAGGTAATTTCAAGTTGTACCCGCATAACATCTTGATATTACAAAAGTAAACAATTTTACGTAGGGGGGAATGAGATGAAAATTTTAAGGAGGGACCGGCCTACCCGTGCATTGGCCAAATTCATTTTCTGCGCAATTCTTTCGCTGATTTTTACCTTTTTCAACCGGCTTGACGCAAAAGAGTTTGATTGCGATCAGTTTCTGGGTATTTTCGCAATTGCCTTTTCAAATCACAGGATAGACTTCTCAAACGAACAGATATTCGAAACTCTTAAGTTAGGAGTATCCAAAACACTTAGAGATATTGATAAGAACGGAAAACTATTCACTAAGGAAGAGGTGTTAAGTATTTTAAGTTCTATAACACCTGAGAATTTTGCCATATGCGATGAATCGGCAAGAATTGAATCCCTGTATAATTCAAAATCCTCTAAAAGAATAACTCAAAGAGAGGTTCTTGAAATTGAAATGTCCAACATTTTAAACTCAATGGATCCTCATTCTTCGTTCTTTTCTAAGAATAAATGGGAAAGCTTTTCGGCACGAATCGAAGGACGAACTAAAGGATTAGGAATAACTTTCAGCGTTACTGACGGATTGACCTATATTACATCAGTAATAAAAGGGTCTCCTTCGGATGGCATTTTAATCCCCGGTGATATTTTAAGTGAGATAAACGGTTTTTCAACAAAGGGTTTAAGTGAAAACAATATTTCAAACCTTTTAAAATCCATAGAGGAAACCGCCATTCTGGTAGTAAAAAGGGGAGAAGAAAAGCTTACTTTTGAAATAGAAAAAAGAGAATTTAAGGTTCCAAGTGTCGGATGGAAAATTGCAGACGAGGATAAAGGGATCATTTACTTAAAGCTAACTCAATTTTCAGCCGGCAGTGCTGTTGAGATCAAAAATGCACTTAAGAAGGCCGATGAAGACATTCACATAAAAGGTCTTATACTGGATCTAAGGTATAATCCTGGCGGACTTGTTAACGAGGCAAAAGACATCGGAAGCTTTTTTCTGGATAAAACCGTATTTGCATCAATTGCAACCAGAGAAGGTAATAACAACATAGAAATAACTGAGTTCCATGAATTGCTCGCCAGCGAAACACCTATAGTGGTTTTAATAAATAACTATTCGGCAAGTGCATCCGAACTTCTTTCAATATCGCTCAAAGATTATGAAAGAGCTATAATAATGGGAACAGCCAGTTTTGGTAAAGGCACGGGACAAGCGGTTCTTGATCCTGGAAGTCTTTCAAAGTATTTGAATAATGAAATTGAAGTGGCGATGACACTTACAACCTTTCAGTTTTACTCACCTTTTGGAAATTCCCCTCAGAAATACGGGGTTACACCCCACATACTGGTAAAGGATAAAAACCTTGAAACTTATATTAGCGAAAGCATTGCAAAAGCTAAAAAACTGGGGAAAAAAGCCATTGTAAGGGAAAGCGATTATGAGAATGCCCTTCCCGTCAATAAATCTGACATCCATGTTGCTTTAGGAGAATCTCCGACAAATGACATAGAAGAAATTGTCGATTCAATTTCAAACGAAATTCCGGTTATAAGAGCCGAAGTGCCTGAAATTCCTGAACTCGAAGATGAGCAGTATGAACGGGCTGTTAAATATCTGGGAGTTTATACGGACAGATGCAATACCTATCACCGTAATACCTGTAACTTCATGGAGGGTCCGTATGCGCTTAATTTTTAAAACGATAATTCTTGGAATTCTTTTTAATCTGGCAAACTTCACATACGGAAACTGCGAAGGTTTTAACATTAAATTGCGTGATATTGTAAATAGAAAAACAAACAAAATACTTGTAAGCGGTGAGAAAATTAAAATCTCAGATCCCAGAGAAATTAAGATTGTGGATATGAAGAAGAAAAAGGTGATATTTGTAAATCCGGCCAACGGAACCTATAATGAACGTCCCTTTTCTGAACTTTCTTCCATAGCAAAAACTCAAAATAAATATAACGGTTATTCAGCGTTGTTTGAATCGAAAACAGGAAAAAATAATATCAAAATAATATCCTCAAAAACCGTTGAATTGAAAAATAAGCCCTATAAAGCAACAGTAATAATATATAAACCGCAAAGAGCTTTAAAATCCAGAACTATTCTTACATTGCACTCTTCGACAATCAAAAATACTTTCGCTAAAATCCGGAAAGTTCCTATTTTAACCAAATATTTTCTTAATTACTGGTCATCGGAGGAGCTTGCCCTTCTCGAATTGGGATATATGCCCTTTAGAACCTCAAAACTTTACAATCTCGATAGTTTCAGCGAAAAAAACATCTCTTTTTCTCA
>CAYYBZ010000300.1:0-3359 GCA_964470285.1 uncultured Oligoflexia bacterium | reverse complement strand
TCTCAGATTTCTACAACGCCGCAAAATGACCGCTTACAAACTATGAGCATATCTGAAACTCTTAAATTAACTATACATTACATTGTCTTATCAATGCTTATCTCCTCAATAAGCATTGGTCCATTTGTTAATTATGCTGAAGCGAAAGAAGGTAAAAGAACAGGTAACTTTTTAAACGAGCTGTTCACATCATCCGGGGAAGAACAGAACAGTGTTTGCACTGTTTTTGATTCAGAATCTCCACTGCTTTTTAACTTAGGGGATATTCCCAATCAAATTCTTCTCTTTATAAATTCAATATTCTCAGATGGCGCTAATAACTCAAATATGATCAGCATCAGGGATGGGCAAAAACCCAGTGCAAGCGATGTTCAAAAATGGGTAGCAGCCCTGCCGGTAAGTCCAGCTTCAGCAGGATATTCACTTTCTTTGATGCTAGAAGATTCCTTGTGTGAGCAAATTGCTCTTTCAGCGGTTTTATTGGAGAGAGTATGGAACGGCTTTAAAGAGGCTTTTATCCAAGCATACGGTGAGGATCTCTGGATAACTCTGCTTAAGGATCTGGGGTTTTTTGCAGCAGGTGGCGCATTAACCATGGGCTATGCCGCTTTACATGCCACTCCCATAGGCTGGGTTATAGATATTATTGTGGGTACAATACTTGTTGCATGGATAGCATATAATGCATATACATTTTACGATTTAATATCACAGGATCGATATGAAGATCTCGGGATACATATATTTGGGCAGATAAATGCCTTGGTATTCGGACTGGCAGGTGTTGGAGCAGCATCTATAGCCATAAAAACCATTCCGTCGTTTGCAACATTCATTAATGCAATAAGAAACAGAGTATCAGGTGCTTCAAAGCCTTTTTCAGCTCCAAAAGGATTATCAGATTTAGATAATTGGCCCGTAGTTGAAGAAGGAGGATCATATCCAACTTCCTACCCGAAACAACCATGGGAAAGTAACTTTAATCCATATTCTCCGGGATCGGGAGGCGGAGGAACCGCCAATTTACAGACTCCATCAAGGACATCGGTTTATCAAAGTCCGCCAACTTCACCTACATATTCCATAGAAGGAATTTCTCTTAAGGCAGATGCAACGGCAGTAAATACATCTGTTGCAGGAGTACCGGGTATTGCGGGAAGTCTTGATAAATTCAGAGCAGATCAGCCTGAATACTCGGGCCCTCAGTTTGATGCAGATGGGAATCTTGGCATTTTGCAAGACGATGATTTTTTACCTCTAATAGATTCAGACGGTGGAGGCGGAAATATCGCAAATAAAGAATCGACGCCAACTGAAACCGAACCCGACGGCTATATTGGTCAAAAGATAAATCCACTTAGTCCTGTTTACATATTTGCCGACAATCTGTTGAACTCGGCCGATAATTCAGATGATTCAAATAATAGCAAAGATAATAATGAAAAGACCAAAGAAAATAAATACAACGATACCGAGAACCTGATGAATGAACTTTTAAATTTAATGAGATCTTATGAAACAAAAGATCAAGATCTGCAGGAAGTTCGCATAAAATTATATAATCAAATTGCCTCAGTCCTTAAAGGATTAAGTCCGAAAGAAACGGCAGAGTATGTAAAAGCTTTATTAGTTTTGTATCCTTCAATTTACATAGAATCTTTAAGCTCATCCATACTAGCGGAAGCAGGGAAAACCCCAGTACTAAAACCAGGCACATATTATGTTAATATCGATCCGGTCAGATCTGAATTTGGACGAGAATACGCATCTGCATTGTTATTAGAAGACTTCGTTGTAAAACTAATTTTTGAACAACACTCAACATCAGTAAAATATACTAAATTTGCAGAGCTTTTAAAATCGCTAGTATCTAAAACACCCCAAGAAATTGCAGGAATAATTGAATCAAATCCTACGAATGCCGTAGTTGGGCATGCAATCGTAGCTCACAAAAATATTACCGCAGATGAAGGCATTAAGGTTGAAGTAATGGCTGAGCTATCTCCTGAAGCATGTGCTTATTTTTTCGATTCCTTGAATACACAATATTTCAACCACATTTTTGACGCATTTATATCTAAGTACCCTGATAAATTCAGAGCCGCCATGAAGGTGTTGATGAACGGAAGACATCCTAGCTTCTTCCAAACTTTTAAACCGATGGAAATCGAAGAGCAAAATCTAATAATCATACTCGAAGGATTAAATGCAAGCCAAATTGCTTCTTATTTCACTTTTCATTGGAATTGGAATGCTCCTTTTGAAAACCGTAAAGTATGGTTATTGGAATTAGTCAAAAGAAAACCTGAAATGATAAATGATTTGGAAAAAGAATTTTCCGTTTGTTTGGGCGAAAAAACTAATGTAAATGCCAACGCAGAACATTTTCTACAAATCCTCGAATCAATAGAGAGACATTGAGGATAACTTAGGACTTTTCTTAGATAGATATGACGATATGTTCCTTTGCAACCATGGCCCCCTCTCCTACCGTAGAGAAGAAACACTAAGGAGATACTTAAGATGCGGAAGACTCATGTATGGATTTGCAAAAGCCAGGTGTTCTTCCTGTGGACATGAATTTTTAGTGGCCTTCTCTTGTCAACTCAGAGGCATATGCCCTTCCTGCCAGCAAAAAAGAGCCGAGCTTCTATGTGATTTCCTTGAAGAAGAAGTTATTGAGAAGGTTTCACATAGACAGATTGTATTTGTACTTCCAAAGGTTCTCCGCTCCATGATCTTTCGTGACCTTACTCTTCTTTCTTGCATTTCAAAGGCTGCATTTGAGACGACTAGAGAGTTTTACAGGCTGGCTTTAAGAAGAGACGACCTAAGCATAGGCATGATAACTCTGCCTCAACTCTTCGGAGACAAGCTGAACCCCCACCCTCACCTTCACAGCATTGTGACAGAAGGAGCCTTCGATAAAGAAGGTAGATTCTTAAGGCTCAATACCAAAGGATCTTATTCAAATAATGCATTAAAAAATCTCTTTGAGACAAAAGTCCTAGATTTTCTTGTTAATAAGAGAAGATTAAGTGAACATTTCAAAGAGGAGGTTTTATCGTGGGAGCACTCGGGATTCAGTGTCGATCTATCGTTAAGAATAGATAAGGACGATAAGCAAGGCTTAAAAAGACTCATTCGTTATATGGCTAGACCACCCGTTTCAAATGAAAGAGTTATCTATGACAAGAATACAGGAACGGTAAAAATTCTTTCAACAAAGAAGATCAGAGGAGTTCGGAAGATTGTCGTAAGGTATGATGCCATGACCTTCTTATCTCTTCTCTGCCTTCAGGTCCCTCCAAAGAATATTCATCTTATAAGGTATTACGGATATTACTCCTAAAGAAAGA
>CAYYBZ010000299.1:0-3366 GCA_964470285.1 uncultured Oligoflexia bacterium | reverse complement strand
GAGGTTGAAGAAATATATGTCAGATACTATGTAATGTTTGATCCGTCTACCGACTGGCCACATCACATGGGAGGTATTACAGCTAAGGTAGCGGGTTATTGGGGAAGCGCCGGACTGGCTCCACCGGGAGATAAAGCCTTCTGGTCAAGTCTTGAACCGATAGACATTGACGATACTGGAAAGCGCTGGGGTTTTTATACATACTGGCATGAAATGAGAAGCTGGGCAAATCCGGACGGTTCTCCCAATTCAAGCTGCCTCTCTAATGATACATGCTATTATGGAAATATTTTTGTTCCTGAAAAACCCCATATTCAAAAAGGAAAATGGTATTGCACTGAGGCAATGCTTAAGGCAAATACCCCTTACAATTATGACGGAGAACAGGCATTCTGGGTTGACGGTGAGCTTTACGGTCACTGGAGAACCGGTGAACCCATTGGAAACTGGTTAAGAGATAAATTCTTTACCTTCGGTTACTGGTTTGATCCTGACAACTCCTATCCTTTCGAAGGATACAACTGGAGAACAAACAGTAATGTAAAGATCAACGGAGTTCAGCTGCAATGGTATTTTTCTTCTGATTTAGAAACAACCGATATCGTTTACTACGACGACGTTGTAGTAGCAAAGAAAAGAATAGGATGTATTAATAAAAGCGGTGAAACCAGAGACCCGGATGATAACGATGGAGATACTAAGGATGAAGATCCAAATCCCGATTTAAATGATAATCCTTCACAGTTCTCTGTATCAGGAGGATGCGGTAAAGTAAACGGGAGCGCTTTACCATCAAATCCGGCTCTTATAGCCATGCTTCTAATCGCAGCTTTAATTTCTATATTGATGATTCCAAAAGAAAATTGACTCTGATTCTTACAGAACAAGTTTAAAACTTTAATCAGGCATTTGCATTAAGAATGGTAAGCCCGATTCGTTTATAAACCTTATTAATTCAATTTCCAGAATTATCTGAAACAGTTCGTCAGGATTCGAGGGGAGTTTCCCCTCAATTTCCGCCTCTGAAAACGCTGCTTGCGGATGAACAAGATTATAACCGGTAAATTCTTCCGGCACTAAAAGCCAGTCAGGTTTATAATTATAATCAATCTCACTTCTTGCCCTCATAAGAACATTTACTCTTTCAATATATCTTTTAAGTGATTCATTATAACGCTCAACTGCATCGGTTCTGGCAATCATCATCATTCTTTCTAAATTCATTTTAACTAAAGGATGCGACAGCCAGTCGTTGAAGGCAATGAATATAACCGCTATAGCCTGCTCTTTTGGATAATTGCCGTGATCTATCGTCCAGTTAAGTTGGTTTACAACCCATGGATCAATACCCAAAATTTCCGCCCTGTTTCTTAAATCCGAAGTGGTTGATAAAAGACCTCTGTCGTATTCCGGTGAATGCCTGAGCAGTTTACCAATATCAATTTTTTCTTCGCCCTGCAGATCTTTCGGTAAAATATTTTTGGATTGACTTAAGGTACTTCCGTCTCTGGCTTCCAGTCCTATTTGTGAAACAGCCCTACCCGGTCCGACCGCCTCGCGGCTATATATCCCTCTAAGACCAACGGATAGATTTTTAAATTCGACAGGGAAATTTTGATCAACACTTGGATCTATTCCTTTTTGTCTTTTTCTTACGGTTATACCGTTAGCAGAGTATGATAATTTTCTAAATGTAGTTCTCTTAAGAGCTACTATTGAATACTGATTAAACGCCTCTTTAAAAATTCTCATTATCCAGTTTGCCTTTTGAGGTGTAATCTTAAAAACACCGTCGGTATCAAGATATTCATCCGGTAAAAGATATCTGTTTATCTCGGCATGATCATTAACATCCCCCCAGAAAGCCACAATGGATCCGAAAACCTTTTTTCTTTTTGCAGGATCTATTGCCTGAATATTCGGGACCCAATGTAAGTGACCGGAAACCATATTGAGTTGATAACCTATATCAGCCGCATTTTCTTCTATTAAACCCAGCCTTTCCCAAAGGTTTTGATAGTATCTTTTTATATCTCCGTAAGTAGGCACTCCGCCTCTCATAGAAAACTCAAGACCCATAAAAACATCTCTTCTCCATTCCTCAGAAATCTCATCATTTATCAGATTATCGTAAAAGGTATTCTTATCTATCCAGTAATCGGCTCGTTTACGGATTTTGAGATCGTTAGAAAGTTTCCCCCTTATTTCCATTAAACCTTTTAGAAATGGTCTAAAATTATCCATTGATAATTCTTCCCAGCCTCTAATATAAGCAACTCCGTCAATGACCTCTAATTCAATTCCTGTCTCTTCGCAAAGAGATATAAATTTATTATCTGCGGCAACTCTTTCAGGGATCATATTCATTACCCATCTTCCGTTTGAATCCAACGAGTGAACTGAGAAAAGTTTTCTAAAGTTAGAGTGAAGAATTATTGTATCGTGCTGATTGGATGAACCGCTTCCGGTATTTGCCCAGAAATGTCTGTCGCCTTTACCTATAACAGTGAGTCCCGAAGTAGCAATTTCCCATTCAACCCCAAGTGTTCTTTCAATCCCTTTTCTGCCTATATGTATCTGTCTATGCGACTTGGATAAACCCCTTGTATTTTTACTAAAGATCAATGTCCTGAATACTGCATCATACCAGTCATTTATTTTTTGAGGAGTCCCCGTGTAAATATTTAAGAAATCCCTGAATTTCGCATCGCTTATAACTCCAAGCTCATTTGCGGCTTTGTTTAAATTTATTGAAGCTTTTGAAGCCAGCTCAAAAATTGAATCATCCATTTCACTTTTATCGACAGCCTTAAAGGCATATACAAGTTCAAAGCGCCATTCGATTACAAAAGATTTAAGCCTTTCGGCTAAATTTCTGATTTCCACATCCGGTGCCGGTGATCCAGAGCTGAATATTTTACTAAATTCGTTTTTGAAATTTCCTTCAGAGATTGCAACCATTCTTTCAAATACTGCAGTAAAAACACTTATCAGTCTAAAACGTATCTGCTGTGAATTCTCAAAAGACAGGCCTGGTTCTCTGGAAATTAAATACTTCATCATTGAGGTTACTATATCCAAAGCTATAAGTTTCGATTTAAGAATTTTCAGTGAAGTGCTATCCCTTGAAACCGAACTGTGAACGGATATGAATTTTGAAGTCCAACCTTCTATGTATCCTATTAGATCTTGGTGTCCGTAAGAATTAACCTGTAGAGCCAGTAAAATTTCAGGCAAATCAGACGTAGCGGGATAAACCATCATTTCTGCTTCGGATTTTGCAATATCGAACACAATCGATTTTAAGTGATTTTTTCCTATTTTCGATGATGTAATTTCGGATATCGGCAATGATTGATTTAAGGC
>CAYYBZ010000298.1:0-3369 GCA_964470285.1 uncultured Oligoflexia bacterium | reverse complement strand
GAAGTTCTCGGACTAAAAAAAGGGGCTCTGGATAGCCAGATTAAAAAGGCCTATTTTCAAATGAGTAAAGATTTCCATCCGGACAGATTTTTCGGGAAAAACATGGGAACTTACAAGAAAAAACTCGAAAAGATTTTTGCAAAAGTTTCAGAGGCCTATGAAATTCTTAAAGATCCTGGTAAAAAAAGACAATATGACATTAAAGTCTTTCCGGGTAAATTTCCCCAAAAACATGCCGGCGCGGAAACAAAAAAGCCGGGCGGCCCGAAAACACTTATAGAAAAACTGGCAGATGCTAAAAAGTATTACGATCTGGGCGAGGCTGAATTTAAATCGGGGAACATGGTTTCCGCATCGTCGTATTTTAAGCTGGCAGCTTCCTTTGACCCTCAAAACCAGCTTTATAAAAGAGCAATAGAGAAAACAAAGCCCGCAATGAATAAGAAACGGGCAAGAACCAAGTATGAGGAAGGCATAAAGAAAAATGAATTCGGTGATCCGGATACGGCTCTCGAATTATTATGCGAAGCGATAGAGCTTGATCCGAATGTTCCCGAATATAACTTCACTTTAGCCAAGCTGTTATTCCACCATAAAAACGATTTTGTTAAATCGAAAGAATTGTGCCTTAAAGCAGTTGAACATATGGGAAATAAAGCCGATGTTCGGGTTACATTGGGCCAGATATATAAGGCTGCAGGACTTGCCAAAAATGCCGTAAGGGAATTTAAACTGGCATTAAAACTGGATAAAGACAATGAAACTGCTAAAATGGAACTTGAGGAGTTAGAATAGAATATGGGCAATGTAATAGGCATAGATCTGGGTACCACCAACTCCTGTGTTGCGGTTATGGAAGGGGGTAAACCTATAGTCATACCTAACAGGGGAGGATATAAAACTACTCCTTCTGTTGTTGCAATTCTGGAAGACGGTAAAAGACTTGTGGGTCAGGTAGCAAAAAGACAGGCAATCACTAATCCTGGAAACACTTTCACCAGCATAAAAAGACTTATAGGCAGAACAATCGACTCTCCGGAAGTTAAAATAGCAAAAGCCATTTATCCGTATCAGATTGTCGAAGGGCCTCACAGGGATTTAAGAGTCCAAAGTTACGGTAAAGTTTATGCCTTACCGGAGATTTCCGCTGTTGTTTTAATGGAAATGAGGAGAGTGGCCGAGGAATTTACGGGTAAAAAAATATCCGATGCCGTAATAACCGTTCCGGCCTATTTCAACGATAATCAGAGGAAAGCAACAAAGGATGCAGGAGAAATTGCCGGGCTCAACGTATTAAGAATAATCAACGAACCTACTTCAGCTGCAATGGCTTACGGGTTCAATAGAAAAGAGAATATGACCATTGCAATTTACGATTTAGGCGGAGGAACATTCGATATTTCTGTTCTTGAGATAAGAGAGGGCGTTTTTAAGGTTTTAGCCACTGCCGGAGATACGTTCCTCGGCGGAGAAGATTTTGATAACAGAATAATCGATTACCTTGCGGAAGCCTTTCAACAGGAAACAAATGTCGATCTTAGAAGAGAAAAAGTGTCGCTTCAGCGTTTAAAGGACGCGTCCGAGAAAGCCAAGTGCGATCTTTCTTCATCCTATGAAGTTGATATAGCTCTTCCGTTCATACACACACAGAGTAATAATCCACTTCATTTACAAATGAAACTAGACAGAAAAAAGCTTGAAGAACTTGTAATGGATCTGGTTGAAAGAACTTTCGAAATTTGCGGTGAAACCCTTAAAGCTGCCGGATTGACAAAAGGTGACCTTGACGATGTGATTTTAGTCGGAGGTCAGACCCGAATGCCTAAGATTGTAGATATGGTTTCTAACTTTTTCGGAAGGTCTCCTTCTAAGCAGGTACATCCGGATGAAGTAGTTTCAATGGGAGCTGCAATTCAGGGAGATGCCCTGGTTGAAGAAGAAGTTGAAATGCTTCTTCTTGACGTAACTCCTTTTCCCCTTGGAATTCAGACAGCCGGAGGAACCTTTACCAGGCTGATAGAAAAAAACACTACGGTTCCCTGTTCCAGAAATCATATTTTTACTACGGTTACCGATAATCAAAGACAGGTTAAGATAAACGTCCTGCAGGGCGACAGCACAATAGCGGAAGAAAACGAGCTTTTAGGTGAATTTATGCTCGATGGAATCAGAATAGCAAAAGCCGGTGATCCGCAAATCAAGGTTACATTTAATATCGATGCCAACGGTATAGTAAACGTTTCAGCTGAAGATCTTGACACCGGGAAAGAGCAGTCCATTGAAATAACGATGTCCTCAGGATTAACAGAGGAAGAGATAAGAGAAATGACAAAAGCCAGCCAGGTTTATGAAATTAAAGTTAAGGACCAGGAAGAGAGTGAATCTCTTGCTCAGCAGGTTGAAGTATTGGTACATAACGTAACCAAGCAGTTCCATGTTAAACAGTCAAAATTACCTGAAAAATATAAATCGGATATTCAGCTGTTGCTGGATCGTTCTGCAGGATTTATCGAACAAAAGGATATTGATAAACTTAAAATTCTCCAAACCGAATTGCAAAGAATTCTGGATAATCTAAAAACAAAGTAAAAATATGTCTTCAATAGTTATTGTAGGTGCCCAATGGGGCGACGAGGGTAAGGGAAAGATCGTCGATTTAATCTCCGAAAAGGCGGATATTATAGTGCGTTTTCAGGGGGGGAACAACGCCGGTCATACAATCATTCTACCCGAAGGCGAAAAGGTGATACTTCATTTAATCCCTTCAGGTGTATTTCGACAGGAAAAGCTTAACATAATAGGTAACGGTGTTGTAGTTGATCCCAAGGTTCTGGTCGAAGAAATTACTTTTGTAAGATCAAAAGGTTTTCCCGTTACAAGTGAAACATTCCTGATAAGCGAAAAGGCACACCTTATAATGCCTTACCATATTCTGTTTGACGAACTCAAAGAAACAGCAAGACAGACTGGTCATAAAATAGGAACAACCAAGAGAGGAATCGGTCCGGCTTATCAGGATAAGGTTGCCAGAGAAGGTTTTATCGTAGGGGATTTACTCGATTCGGCTTATTTTAAACAAAAATTACAAGATCTTCTGCCGCAGAAAAATTCTATGCTGGAACGTGTTTACAATGCACGTTCATTTGACGTAGACGAAGTTTACGACTGGTGCATGGGATTTTTTGAAACCTTTCAGGAAAATATCGGTAAAACAGCCCTTGTTATTGATAAGGCAAGAAAAAATAAGAAAAATATACTTTTTGAAGGTGCCCAGGGCAACGCCCTTGACATTGATCACGGGACATATCCTTTTGTTACATCATCAAACACCGTAGCGGCACAGGCATGTATAGGTACGGGGGTAGGCCC
>CAYYBZ010000297.1:0-3371 GCA_964470285.1 uncultured Oligoflexia bacterium | reverse complement strand
GACGGGGACGGAGTTATCGATATTTGGGAATAAAATGTATGAACGAAGATGAAAATAAGGACAAATTTGATCAAGGTTATTGCCCTTCATGCGGTAAAACAGTTAAAGTATTCGGTCTTCTAGCCGAGGGTGATATGATTTTCAGGTGCATGCAATGTGGCATGGAAGTAGAAAACCCTGCTAAAGCAGAAACTGAACAATCTTCTACCGAAAGTTCAAGACCTATTGCCCCCCCCTATGTACCGATGAAAGATCAATCTCAAACATCACATAAAAAAAACGGACATAGAAGGCTCAAATATGTAATGATAGCTGAAGACTCAAAACTGCTTTCTCAACTTTTGGAAGATATACTAATTGAAGAAGGATACACCGATAGAGTTGGAGCTTCGCTTGATGGAGATGCTTTTATTCAGAAGTTCACAGAATCAATGATAAAAAATGATCCTCCTAATCTGATTATATTGGATATAAACCTTCCTGTTATAGATGGAATGAATATTTGTATTGCGATAAGAGCAATTGAAAGAGCATTCGGGCATCAAAAGGGAAGACCCATTCTTTTCTTCACTGCAAGGGAAGCCGACACTTCTTTAAAAAAAATCATGGAAACTTACAAACCCGCCCGCTATATAAATAAAGGTTCAGAGGGTGACCCAGAAAAGCTTGCAACTCGAATCAAAACAGTCATGCAGACGCTTTTACGTGGTTAGTATTTTTTTTGAAGAAGTGTTTTTGGGGACTGTTTTTGGGGACGGAGGTTAATTATCTCTTCAAAATCAAACTAGCTGCATAAGGGTAGACAGATATTTGGGTACAAGCACAGGAAAAAGAAATAAGAGTAAGAAAATTCTTGTTATTATGAAATATGTAGGAATTTTAACTGTAGTTTCTATTTTAATCGGTGGAATTCTTATCTTTGTTTATAATCATTTTATTGACTCCGTCCCTGTTTTAAGACGTTTTTGCGAGAATGGGTCAGGTGCGGAATGTCTTGCACTCGGGAAGATTGAAAAAAATTCAGAAAACATTTTGTCAGCAAAAACAGCATTTTTAAACGGATGTCGAGTAAACAACGCTCAATCGTGTACACAGCTTGCAATAATTGAAAGGGAAGAAGGCAATGAAATAGAGGCCTTAGGTCATTTTAAAAATGGATGTGGAGAGGGAGATCCAGACGGTTGCTACTGGCTTGCTGTCATGGAAAAACAAATGGGCAATACAAATAAAGCTAAAGAGCTTTTTTTATCGTCTTGCAAAGAAGGCCATGTAAAGGCCTGCACATGGTTAGGTATGCTTGAAGATGAAATGGGCAATTCTATACAAGCGAAAAAGTTTTATGCAATTGCATGTGAAAAAAAAGACCCGGGAGGCTGTGGATGGCTGGGAATCAAAGAATATGAACTTGGAAACACTAAAATAGCAGTTGAATATTTTGAATTTGCATGCTCAGGGGGAGATAAACTTGCCTGCAGCTGGCTAAAACAGATTGCAAACTAGAAGTTTTTAATATTTTTTTAGGAGGCAATAAGTTGAAAAGTTTTATAGAAGAACTAGATTTACTTATTAGATCCAGATATCCATTGATATATGTTTTAAGCTATGAAGAAACGAGAGCAGAAGATGCTTTCAAAGAAATCGGAAGAGGTCAGAAAAAAAGAGTATACTTTTGGACTGCTTCACGGGGATTCACTACGAATAACCGTGAATACGACAATTTGATTGATCCTTTTAAGGCTCTTTTAGAGATACACGACTCTAAAGAAAAAGCTGTTTTTATATTAAAAGATTTTCATCATTACTTAGACGATAAACTTACAATAAGAATGCTAAGGGATCTTGCAAGGGCTTTTAGAGATACTGCAAAAACAATAATTTTTCTTTCTCCTGTTCTTAAAATTCCAGATGAACTTGAAAAGGATATCTCAGTTTTAGATCTTCCATTACCAAAAATTAAGGAGCTTGCAGATATTTTAAAGAGCGTTTTGAGAAATGTGAGAGTCAATCCGAATGTTAGAATACAATATGATAAAGATTTAATTGAAAGAGTAATAAAAGCTGCCCGTGGATTGACTGCTAAGGGAGCAGAACGAGTATTCTGTAAGGCAGTTGTTAGTAATAATGATTTTTGTGAAGACGATTTACCTCTAATTATTGATGAAAAAAAACAAATTATTAGGAAAAAAGGACTTTTAGAATATATTGATTTTGATGAAAACCTTGCTCAAGTAGGTGGGCTACAAAGCTTAAAGCACTGGCTAAATTTAAGGGAAGGGGCTTTTTCTGACAAAGCTAGAAAATATGGGCTTCCTTCTCCTAAAGGGGTGTTACTTTTAGGTGTTCAGGGTTGCGGTAAATCTCTTATTGCAAAAACGGTAGGATCTTTTTGGAAAATGCCAATCTTGAGAATGGATGTTGGTGCATTATTTTCATCCTTTATGGGTCAATCGGAGCAAAATATGCGAGGAGCAATAAAAATTGCAGAATCCTTATCACCTGCAATCCTTTGGCTCGATGAGATCGAAAAAGCTTTTGCCGGAGTGGGAGACTCGTTTAGCGGAGACTCAGGGACAACAAAAAGGATTTTTGGAGCTTTTTTGACTTGGATGCAGGAAAAGAAAAAGCCGGTTTTCGTTATTGCCACTGCAAACTCTATTGAGAATTTACCCCCAGAATTGTTGAGAAAAGGTAGATTTGATGAGATTTTCTTTGTGGATTTACCTAAACCCGATGAGAGAAAAGAGATATTTAATGTGCATATAAAAAAGAGACAAAGAAATCCAGAAAAGTTTGATATAAATCTTCTGGCTAAAAGTACGGAAGGTTTTAGTGGTGCTGAGATTGAAGAGGCTATTATATCAGCTATGTACTCTGCATTTCCACAAGATAGAGAAATAACGACAGAAGATGTTATTCATGCCGCAGATGAAACAGTTCCTTTGTCTGAAACTCAATACGAACAAATTCAAAAACTGCGCGAATGGGCAAAAAATCGTACTAGACCTTCAAGCTAGTGATTTAAAATGTTGATATAACCTCAGTTAAGATAACCTCCGTCCCCACTTTCGCAGTTAAGATAACCTCCGTCCCCACTTTCGTCCCCACTTTTTCTTTATTTATATATACGTTTTAGTACTAAAAATTCTTTTAAAAGTTCGAAAATCGGTCAGTTTTAAGCATATAATATATTTATATTATTTCAGTTATCACTTTCACACAGAAATTTTAAAATGTATTTATAACCTATTATAAGACACCAACCATACAAGACAAAATCCTTAAAACAAAAACTCTTAAGATGTGAGGGACGGAGGTTGAGATGTGAGGGACGGAGGTTGAATTCTCGAACTTATTATCCGAAAATCGAACTC
>CAYYBZ010000296.1:0-3384 GCA_964470285.1 uncultured Oligoflexia bacterium | reverse complement strand
TTTTGGATTGGATAATAGGACATCTTTTATCAGTTATGATCTTTCTGCCGGCTTTGGTAGCTGTGGCGCTGATCTTTGTTCCTAAAAATCTTGAGATTTTATTCAGGGTCGTTTCATTGGGCACAAGTATTCTCATGATGATTCTTTGTATTTATCTTATTACAGGTTTTGAGATGCCATATGACGGTAAGCTTAAATTCATCGAAAACTATGACTGGATAAAATCTTACGGAATTTCATTTCTGGTAGGAGTTGATGGTGTAAGCGTATTTTTAGTCATGCTTTCGGTCTTAATGTCGATAATCGCTCTTTTGAGCGCGTGGAAAGCGATTGACGAAAAGGTTAAAGAATACTGCATAGCGATGCTCCTGATGGAATCATTTATGATAGGAGCATTTGTGGCGCTGGATCTTGTTCTTTTTTATCTTTTCTTTGAAGCGATGCTCATCCCCATGTACATTTTAATAGGAGTTTGGGGCGGACCGAAGAGAATATATGCCGCGGTAAAATTCTTCATTTTCACAATGGTCGGATCCGTATTCATGCTTATAGCCATCATTTTCTTGTACTACCTGCACTATAAGCAGTTCGGTTTTCTCTCAATGAGTATTTTACATCTTTATCAGACCTCAATTCCGCTGGGTGATCAAATCTGGCTTTTCCTGGCTTTTGGACTTGCCTTTGCCATTAAAGTACCCATGTTCCCGTTCCATACCTGGTTACCCGATGCGCATGTCGAAGCTCCGACTTCCGGTTCCGTCATACTGGCGGCGATTCTTCTGAAAATGGGCGGATACGGTTTTATTAGATATGCCATACCTATCTTCCCGGATGCCGCATTCATGATGGTTCCCCTGGTAGTCACGCTGGCCATTATCGGAATAATTTACGGCTCCATGGTTGCAATGGTGCAGCAGGATGCCAAAAAACTGGTAGCCTATTCAAGTGTTGCTCACATGGGCTTTGTTATGCTCGGTATTTTTTCTTTTACGGTAATGGGGATTGAGGGCGGAATTTATCAGATGCTCAATCACGGTATTTCCACAGGTGCCCTGTTTCTTTTAGTGGGTATTATTTATGAAAGAACACATAATCGCATGATAGACGACTACGGCGGAGTAGCTTCAAGACTGCCCGTTTTAGCAGTAATGTTCATGATAATTACTCTTTCTTCGATAGGTCTTCCGGGATTAAACGGGTTTGTCGGCGAATTCTTAATTCTTTTAGGCATGTTTAAATCCGAGATTGTACCGAATTCGAGAATTTATACGGTACTTGCAGCCAGCGGTATCGTTCTGGGAGCCGTATATATGCTGTGGATGTACAGAAGAATATTTTTCGGTCCTGTTAAAACAGACAGAGTAAAGGGCATGCTTGATATGAATTTCAGAGAAGTTGTTTACATGCTGCCCGTGATTTTTCTGGTTTTCTTTATGGGTATTTATCCAAAGCCTATACTCAATATAATCGAGCCGTCGGCAAAAAAGATTATGATGATCGTTAAGGCAAAAAGTATAAATCCCGAGATTCTTGAAAAGGGTGAAATTTCAAAGTTAAAAGACGAGAGGTTAAAAGAAATTGCTCGAATTGCTCCAAAATAACGATGTAATTATGCTGGCCCCCTACGTGCTTTTTGCACTGGCCGGGCTGTATCTTTTATTCGCGGATATTTTCAAGAGAACATATAATCTCGAGTTAATATTATTTATCGTATCGATTGTAATCTGTCTGACAGGCGGTTTGATCTATTCCGCACAAATTAATAACGCCGTAAGTACCATATTCAGTAATAAAATGCTTATTTCCGATCCGATGGGAAGCTTCGGTATTTTTACGGTAATAGCCGTTCTTCTTTTCAGCGTTATAATCTCGAGAAATTTTCTGTCAAAGTACAATTACAGACACGGGGAATATTATTCTCTTCTGTTTTTCTCCCTTTTAGGGATGATGCTTCTGATTTCGGGCAGCAACTTTGTTTTGATGTTTATAGGTCTTGAGATAATGTCCATCCCCCTTTACATTCTATCGGGTTTTCTAAAAGAAGATGTTAGAAGCAAAGAAGCTGCAATGAAATATTTTGTGCTAGGAGCCTTTTCAACCGGTATCTTTGCAATGGGTATAACCTTTGTTTACGGTTCTACAGGCGGTTTTAATCTATATGAAATAATGTCGGGCCCGGTGGAAAATCAGACCCTGTTAACAACCGGTCTGGGAATGATTATGATAGGTCTGGGCTTTAAGGTCGCTCTTGTTCCTTTCCATATGTGGGTTCCCGATGTTTATGACGGAGCGCCGACACCTGTTGTCGCGTTCATGTCGGTTGCAGTAAAGGTCGCAACTTTTCTGGCACTGACCAGAATATTTGTTCTTACGTTGAATGCATATTCGATGCCTCTTAACACCGTATTGTTATACCTGGCGATAATTACGATGACACTTGGAAATCTGGCGGCAATATATCAGAAAAACATTAAAAGAATGCTGGCCTACTCGAGCATCGCGCATGCCGGATACATGTTAATTGCAATAATAGCGGCAAAAGGAGGCAGTCTTGCATTAGGTGTCAGCTCTTTGATTTTTTATCTGGTCGTTTACTGTGCGATGACATTCGGCTCGTTTGCTGTTGTTTCCTATCATGAATCGAAAGAAGGTTCAAAAAATCTGATAGAAGATTTCTCGGGTTTAGGAACAAGGCGTCCGTTTTTGGCACTATGCCTTTCGGTTTTTATGCTTTCACTTGCGGGCATTCCACTAACTGCCGGTTTTATGGGTAAGCTTTATATTTTCGGTGCAGCCATTAAAGCGGGATTTTTAGGCCTGGCGATTATAGGCGTGATAAACAGTTTGCTTTCAGTCTATTATTATTTAAGGGTTATAGTATGCATGTATATGAAGAAATCACCCGATGATTATTCTCCGTCACCTACTTTTGAAATATCATTTGCCGTGATTGTTTCCGCACTGATTATCATCGTGATCGGTGTTTACCCTGATCTACTGCTGCGTTTTACCGATTTTATTTCTTACATCGCCTCTTAAATTAAAGCTTATTTTGGAGATAAAATGATTAAACTCGCCGTTTTAATATCAGGAAGCGGAACGAACCTTCAGTCAATTATTGATCAGATTGAAAGCGGCGACCTGAATGCAAAAATCAGTCTGGTTCTGTCAAACAAGAAAAAAGCCTTCGGTCTTGAAAGAGCCAGAAAGCACAATATTGAAGATGTTTTTGTAAACCCTAAAGATTTTGAAACTCGCGAAGAGTACGACAAGGCGGTAGGTGATGTTTTGCGCAGACATAACGTTGATTTGATAGTTTTAGCCGGATATATGCGTATACTCTCCGAACCTTTTGTAAAAGAATTTAAGGGTAAAATCATCAAT
>CAYYBZ010000295.1:0-3384 GCA_964470285.1 uncultured Oligoflexia bacterium | reverse complement strand
AGCGATATTGCTAAAATATATGCCGATAGGTAAACCGTGAAAATCTTTTTGAATAAATATGGCCTTTCTATACCACGAGGTACCAGGAATGGCATAAATCCCTTGTTTTTCTAATCTCTTTGGGACCTGAACTTCAAACCAACTTGAATCATCATAATCAGGGTTTTTCCAGTTTAGTTCGTCACCTATTTTAAATTTCCATTCGCCGCTTAAATCCATAAGATCTTCGGTCGGATTAACAGAACAACCGTTAAATGCAAATAAACAAATGGCAAATATAAGAGAATTGAAGATTACATTAGATTTATTCATGGTTAGAATATATTTTTGAACTTTTTAAATATTTCCGGTCCGTTTACAGTATCCAAAATATTGCCATTATTTTTTACAATATCATCCCTGATCCTAAAAATAACATGGAGCTTCTGGAAGGGGATGTCCGGATCATAAAACTCCGGGTACTGAAGGGTTGGGACGTTAATTTCTTTAAAGCATCTTAGTAACTCTTCTTTTGCTTCATCAGAATTCATTGTTGAATGCTTCCATTCCTCTCCTATCCCGGTCAATTTAAACTTCTCCCTCATTTGTGGTGATGAGATTAGAGCAAGGGGCAAAATTTCAAATACAAAGGGCCAATATTGATTCAAAGCATAATCCTTATCAGAATAAGAATTTAATAATTCTATCGTATTATCTACACTTCCTCTTGTTTCTCCTGGAAAGCCAATGATAATTGTTGAAAGTGTGTTAATCCCATTATCGTTCAGCAATTTTACCGCTTTTAGAGTTTGTTCCCTGGTAGTCTTCTTGTTCATGTTTTTCAAAACTGTATTATCACCTGATTCGACTCCCAGCAGACAACTTGCACATCCGGATTTGGCTAGGGCTTCAACATTGTCTTCGGAGATGGCATCTGTTCTGAAGAATCCCCTCCATTTGAATTTTAAGCCGTTCTTCAATATTGCTTCTGCCATGTCTTTTGTTCTTTTCTTAGTCGTAAACAAGTTATCATCAGTGAAAAATATATTCCGATCGGGGAATGCCTTCGATATCAATTTCAATTCTTCTATCAGATTGTCAATTGTTCTTAATTTAACTTTATGCAAACCGGTAAAATCGCAGAAAGCGCATTTGAACGGGCATCCGATGCCCGCTCTGACAGGCACCTCCTGCCCGATTATGTCGGACGGTATTTTGTCCCAGTCAATCAAATTTTGTTCAAATGTATACGGCTCTTTGGATGAGTCAGTGAAATTCAACTTTCCATTATCATAATAGGCGATATTTGGAGATTTCATATAATCATCCCCGCTTAATATCTTTTTGATTGTATCAAGAAGGGTCAGCTCGCCGCATTCTTCGATTATAAATATATCTATAAGTTTATCTTGACCGTAATAGAAGAAGAAATTGTTCTTTTTCATGATCTCCTGGTCGAAACCTTGAAAGTAGTTTTTTTGATAAAGATTCCATTTTTTAAAAGATTTTAGAACTTTGATACCGCCGACAATCACAACCGTTTCAGGTGACATTTCCTTGATTGATCCGGCAATTCTATTTATGTCTTGGATATCGGAAATAAAAGTTGTAGAAATCACGGCCACTTTAGGTTTCAGACTCATCAATTCCCTGAATTTGGCCTGTTCAAATATAAAATAATTAACGACATTTGCACTAACCCGGTTCTTGTTCAAAAAGTCCAAAAGATAAATTGAGTTTAGCGATCTTGCAACTAATCTTGATTTATTGTTTTCATGAAAGTCAATCTCGGTTTTAATCAAATCGCCGTTGTTCCTTATGAAGAATTTGATGAAATCTTGTGTAACAAGATGATTGTGGTAATGAAGCCTGATTTTGTCTCTTGTTGCAGCTCCGGCTCTCTCCGTCAGCGAATACCCCCCTATTATCAAAACATCAAAATCGCTGCTACTCATAAATAACTCCTTTGACCAGGGTCAAATTTATCATAATCTCTGTTAATAGTCATTAACGGCAGCTTCGTTTCAAGTTTACCTCTCTTCTTTATTTCCCCGATCTTTACAAGAACCGGAGGCACATAGCTGATTATGACCATCCACCTTTTTATGTACCAGGTCGAAGTTACGGGAAACTCGGGACATAAAATAATTATTAAATATCCTTCAACCGGATTTTGATATCATTATCAAAATCAGAATACGATTATGAAATATATCCGGAACCTTCTAAAATGAGCCCCGCAATTATTTCACTATTTCATCTGCCTAAAATGATTATGACATTTTTTCATAGTAAGCCTTAAAATCTGCGCTATTTTTCAGCGATTAAATCAAAGCCTCAAAATATAACCCTACCATATCAGGCACTTAGCAATGGCATGTTATTTGCTTATTAAATACAACAGGTATTAACAGGAGGCAAATCATGACAAATAAAAGGCTTATCACATTAATAATTTCCATAATATTTACTGCAACATTTGTAATTTCATGTGGAGGGAACAGGGAAACAAATCCCGGCCCCCAACTTGACAGTCCTTCAAAACTAAATGCCGAAGCCGGTGATTCACAGATTGAGCTCACATGGAAAGAAATTGCAGGCGCTTCGTATAAAGTATACTACGGAACCGCAAGCCAAGATTATGACGGTACAGATGCCGAAGAAGGTAATTCACCGATTTTAGTCAACAGAAATTATGTTACTCTAACCGGATTAGAAAACGGCACTAAATATTATTTAGCAGTTAGAGCTGTTTATGATCAGGGAGAAAGTGCCCCTTCTGTTGAGGTTTCTGCAACTCCTAACGGTAATTCGGATTCAGCACGTCTTTTTGTTGATGGCCCGGGCAGTCTTAACTTTACATGTCAAGAAGGCTCTTCAGCCTCCCCGATAAATATTAAAATTAAAAACACAGGCGAATCCTCACTAACCTATTCTTATGATTATAACCTAAGCGGTTCGGCAGCACTTTCGATGAGCCCGGCTTTTTCCGAAATAGATGCCCAGTCCGAAGTTGATGCAACTGTTACCGCAAGCAATTGTTCCTCTCTCTCTGAAGGAACTTATAGCGGTATGCTTACGATTACAGCTGACGCTCACGACTCACCGGTTCAAATAGGCGTTGTAATAAGCGTTACCGCTCCTGGTAGTTCTGATCCTAATATTCAATGGTCTCCTTTAAGCTTTTCACTTGCCTGTACAGTGGGAGGTTCTGTATCGCCTGCACCGTATGTAACTATTTCCAATACCGGAGGAGGAACGTTAAACTGGAACATTAGTGAAAACGCATCCTTCTTTAATTTAAATAAATCAAGCGGAACCGATTCAGGTACCGTAAATTTAATAGATATCAATTGTTCAACCGCAGGCACATATAATGCTACTATCACAATTACGAGTAACGAC
>CAYYBZ010000294.1:0-3412 GCA_964470285.1 uncultured Oligoflexia bacterium | reverse complement strand
AATCTTCCTACTGTAAGATGAGGTTTAAAATCTCTTTTCTCCACATTCAAATCTAATTCATCGATACATTCATCAATCATTTGCTTTAAAAAAATAAGGTCTTTTTTCCCTTTATCTATTCCGCTCCATATTACTTTGGGTCTTTTTATATTCGGGAAAACACCGACAGATTTAATGCTGACATTAAATTTCCGGGTGTTAACCATTTTCCTGTCAAGGTATTCAAGCAGACTTACGGCCTTTTCTGTTTCAACCTGTCCCAGAAAACACAAAGTTAAGTGAATATTTGAAGGTTTAACAAATCTGCATCTGATATTTTTTAATTTAAGGGAATTCTGAAAGTTTTCTAAAGATATGGCAATCTCTTTTGGAATTTTTACTGCTATAAAACCTCTGAAAACCGATGATTGAGTCATTCAAGGGATCTCTTTCTTGAAAACATAGAAAAAAGGCCGCCATTTTCATCAAATGACGGCCTTCATAATAAGGAGAACTGTTCAATTAAATCCGATTTGCCTCTCTAAAGTTTCAAGGGTATCTATTACTAAACTAAAAACCATTACTGGTGATTAGTTATCTCTCTTAAGGTTATCCTGTAATTCAAGGTTTTATAAAAGAAACTGTAGCTTATTATTGGTTTAAAGCTCCCGCCATATAATCCTACAACTCATTTCGCGGTTTTCCAATTTCTTCTTCCCTTTCAGTTTGACCCGAAAGTTATCCCTTCATTTACTTGGAATCCTTTTCAGAGTTTTTTGCAATAGACCCTACTTCTTCCGCTTTCGCAAAAAAAGTGACTTTTTTGAGGTTTTTGCCCTTACAGCGTATTGGTAAAGGAAAGGGTCGGCATTCAGGATTTACCTCATCCTGAACTTGAACTATCGTCTTTATGGTTTGGTTACCATTTTGGCGCTTCTGCCATGTCCTGAACCTTAGGGTCTTGTTTCATACCCCAACGCTCTGAGGGTTCCCGTTATAGAGTTTTTCCCTTTTAAGAAGGGATAAAAGCCTTAAGGCTGATATCATCCTCTCATTGTGTTGGTTTAAAAACAGGGAGTTTGAATCCCGAAGGTTAAAAACTTTGAAAATAAACTCCACATACAGAGTTTTGGCCCTTCAAAAAAGTCCGTTCATTTCAGGCCGGATTTTACTCCGGCTAGAATGCCGATACTCTTTTACGGTTATTCCCTTTTAAAGTTTTGCCCCTTTCAGAAATGAAAAGGTTTTCGCCTTTCTTCCTCTCATAAACTTAGGTGTATTAAAATTGCGAACAATCTTAAAAACCATGTTTTTCAGAGTATTGCTTACTGAAAGATTGTCTTATCCCCGAAGGGATAGCCTACTTTTTTAGGGTTTGTGACCTCTTGATCTCTGGGAGTTAAAAGAATTGAAAGATTCGGGAGTATTTTATTTTCCTTGGAGAGCTAGTGGCCATTACTGGCTCTATGGTCCCCGCTTAGAATCATTTTAACTTAGGCTTGATGCCGAAACATCAAGGCCCCCAGAGGGTTTGTCTGGTCTTCAGATTTAAAAGAACAATTCATCCTATGGTCTGGTTAATTACCAACTTCTAAAATACTGTCAACAATAAATTTATTTTTTTTGTAAAAATTATTTTCTCTTTTCTAATCAAGTATTTATGAAAAAAAGTTATCCACAATCACAATGTATTTTTTTGATATCAAAGATGACTAAAGGCTCATTGCCTTGTCAGGATAGACTATGAGGATTGCACATAAATATTGCCTTTTACCGGCAATACTCACAATGGCATATAATGATTATTTACAGTCTTAGAGCATGTTTACGGTTGTTATATTTAGCATTTTGCATTTAATTTAAAAACTAACATTCGTAATAAAATCGCAAAGCGCCTAATAATATTTTTTAAATGTCTTATAACATTAACTTTTATGCTTTATAACAATTAAAAAAAAACATAAAATTTAAATAAAAACCTATAACGCTATGGGCAGCGAATAATTTATGAGCACAATGCAGAGCAAAACACTGACAATTATGTTTACTGATATAAAGGATTTTACAAAAAGAACGCGGGTTCATTCCCGTGAGCAGAATCTTATAATGCTTGAAAGACATGAAGCAATTATAAAACCCTGCATTCAGGATCAAAGCGGAAAAATAATAAAGACGCTGGGTGATTCTTTTCTTGCTGTTTTTGAAAGCCCCACGAATGCACTTCTGGCAGCAGTAAAAATTCAAAAACGGCTTGAAGAATACAATGCCAAGGTAGTCGATGAAGATGAAAAAATACAGGTACGTATCGGAATAAATGCCGGTGAGGTTTTACTCGCGGACGACGACATCTCGGGAGACGCCGTTAATATAGCAGCAAGGATAGTTAGCCTTGCGGAGCCGGGAAGAATCTTTTTTACAGAAGCCGTTTTCTTAACTATGAACAGAAGCGAAGTACGGCACTGTCTTTTAGGAGAAAAAGCTGTTAAGGGAATTCAGGAATCTGTCAAAGTTTACTGCGTTTTAAACGAAGGAGAAGATGATTCGCATTTTAAGCAGAATTCTTCCGCCACGGAAAGTTCTTTCTCAAGCGCAGTAAATTATTCGGATGAACCATCATTAAGCGATGATGAAAAAATCACTCCTGAAAAAAGAGACGAGGTTTTTGATTTTACAAATATTGAATTTGAAAAGAAATATGAAGAAAACTCAAATTTTATTCAGGAAGGACTTAAGGATAAATCCCAAGTTGAGATTCTTGAGCTGGACACCGAAAGAAATAAGCCCAAATCTAAAGGTGACTTTGGTACCTCAAAAACCGAAGCTCCTGATGTAGGGATCGAGCATTCCAAGGAAATACTGGAATCAATCAGAATTGAGAAAAGCAAAAAAAAGCTTTATTCAAAAATACTTTATATATGTATTTTCCTTTCCATCGTCTGTGCATTTTTTCTCTACTATTATTTAACAAAGCCGAGCGTAAAAGATTTAAAAATTGAAGAGTCTCCAATTCTGGAAGCTTTAGAACCTAAAGAAACACCCACTGCGGTTGTTACCTCAACTCCCAAATTCAAGCCGATTAAAAGCATTGATTATGCCCTGATTAAGATAATAACAAAACCGTCCGGAGCAACAATCTGGATGGACGGAAAAAAATTAAAATGGAAAACTCCGACAACACTCAGGAAAATTCTGCCGAACAAAACCCATAAAATTACCTTGAAGAGACCCGGTTATGAAACTTATGAAATACTGTTCGATGTTCATTCCGGTGAGGAAAAAGAAATAGACGTTAATCTTTACAGGGAAAAATAAACTACTGCTAAAAATCTCCTATAAGCTTTATCTCAAACTCAAGATCTATGCCGTGTTTATCAGAAACTTTTTTCTTTAAATCGTTTACAAAATCAAGAATTTCCGCCGAGCTGGCTCCCCT
>CAYYBZ010000293.1:0-3418 GCA_964470285.1 uncultured Oligoflexia bacterium | reverse complement strand
TGGCTCTTATGCGGTCATATACATAACAGGTGGAAATTTAAAGATAAAATGATTAATGTAGGAGTTGACGTATGGGATTTTTATCCTGTATCACTGGAAGATATAAGAGATATCTTAACAAGGAGTTCGTAAAACTATGCAGAATGAAATAAAGAGAGCCAGGAAAAAATCAAAAACTTTGCCATATAAGAGAAATTTAAAATCTGAAATCGGCACTTATAAAAATTATATATTTGAGGTTATTCTTAAAGATTGCATGGCATATCCCTATGCCGGCAAGAAAAAGGTCTTAAGACGAATTGAAATGCCAAGCATCGGAAATCTTTCCACGTTGGGAGAGTTTATCATAGATAGTTTTGGTTTTGATTTTGATCATTGTTATGGATTTTACGATAATCCGGATCAATATTTTCGCTCTAAAATCAGCTATGAGATGTTTGTTGATATTGGAGAGGAACCTGAATCGCCCGGGAAAAAGGGCGTAAAAAAAGTAAGAGTAGACCGTGTTTTCAAAAAACCGGGTGATATAATGTTATTTCTCTTTGACTACGGTGACAACTGGCAGTTCAAAGTCGAGCTGGGTTCCATAGAAAAAACGGCCAAATTGAATATCAAACCGAAAGTTCTTAAATCTATAGGAAAAGCACCACCCCAATATTCTTCATATGAGTGAATGTAGCATAGGCTTTTTCTTAATTTCAAAGGCGCAAAAAACCCAAATATGAAAAGAAAATCAAATAGTTCCGACACGAAGGGCCGGAAGGTCTTTATTGAAACTTTCGGATGATTCCTTCCTTAAGTTTTATAAGCTCTTAAAAACACTACTTTTACCACTTCTCAACAGGAAAGAAAGACTTTGATCCGGCTTTGCCGCTTTACTCGGGGAGCAAAGCGGCCAGCGTCCCGCCCCTCGCAAACTGTATTCTATAGTGCTATTTAGCAATTTTATTCGCGGCGGCGTGAAAAAGCATCCAATGACATCCCTGACGGAGGAAAGGGACGCAAAAATTGAAGAAGAAGACTGGCTCGGGGCAGTCCGCCCTTCGCCTACGGCGAAGCAAAGCCTCTAATTTATATCTTTTTAGGGCACTAATTTAACTAATAAACCCATTGAAATCAGATGGGTGTATATGTTAAAATACATCTGATGAAAAAAATGACGAAAATAGAGAAAATCAGCTCTCTGCTTAAAAAGGCTTTCTTCACAGCGGCGGATGCCAGGAAACTGGGGGTACATCCCAGCCTTCTTCACTATTATATTAAGAAAGGACTTATTGAAAGGGTAGGGAGAGGAATTTATAAGAATCCCTCATCAAGATCCGGCATAGATTTTCAATGGGAAGATCTTGTTCTGACGGTAAGAAGTATTTCAAGGGGTGTAGTATGTCTTGTCTCGGCTCTTTCAATCTATAAACTTACGGAAGAAATCCCAAAATTTCATTGGATTGCCGTTCCGCATTCAACTACCGTGACAAAGAGAAAAAAGACAAAAATCATGAGAATGAGGAATATCGAACTTGGCCGGACAGAAATAACAATTGCTAAAGAAAAGATACGTATTTTCGACAGAGAAAGAACTATAATAGATGCTTTCAAACATCTTAGCAAAGAGACAGCAATAAAAGCACTTCAGGCCGGATTCCAGAAAAAATCGGGTAAAAAACTTGATATACGAAAGATAAAAGAATATTCAAAAAAGCTTAGAATTAAGATTGATCCTTATCTTCTTATGGTGACCACATGAATGAGCAGGCACTTAAAGAAAGATTAAGAGTTATTGCAAAATCTGAAAATTGTACTTTTCAGGAGATATGGAAATTTCTAGTTCTGGAACGCTTACTGGTTAGGCTTTCTAGGTCTGATTATCATGATAAATTCATCTTTAAAGGTGGACTACTGCTATCTTACTTCATTGAAATAGGCAGAGAGACAAAAGATGCGGATTTTCTAATAACCAAATTAAATGCTGATGAGGAGAATATACGGAAAGCTTTTCAGTTGATTTTAAATATTTCTATAAAGGACGGTTTTATTTTCTCATTTTCGGATATAGAAAAGCTTGATCAGCCTCATATGGACTATCCTGGTTTTAGAGTTCACCTTGATGTGAAATTTTCTAAAATGAAAGATCGCATACAACTTGATATAGGTTTTGGAGATACAGTTGAGCCGAAACTGGAATCCCTTGAGCTTTACAGATATAAAGGTAAACCGATATTTGAAGGGAAAGTTTCTTTAAAAGTATATCCGATTGAGACAATTTTTGCGGAAAAACTGGAGACTGTAGTTTCCAAGGGCGCAATCAACAGCCGCATGAAAGATTTTCATGATCTAATTCTGATCAGTCGTGAGAAAGGTTTATTGGATAGAATTAAACTTAAGAGCGATTTAAATAAGACTTTCGCTAATCGCAAGACAGAATTAAAAATTCCTTTTAAATTTTCTGATGATGACTATTTAACGCTTCAAAATTTGTGGCGGTCACATTTGAAAGGATTGGGAAATATGGCCTCTGAGCTCGAATTACAGGTGCACATCAAGGACATTGTAGAAGAGATAAATAACTATCTTATAAGCAATGCTCTTGCGAAAAAGGATTAAATTCGACCTGCCTTGTCTCAATAACATATATTATGATATAGACTGCATTCAGGCTCTTGGCCGCTTACATTAATAGCCGGTAAAAGCAATAAAGATCAAATAATGTGGGGTTAGGTTGGTGGCATTTCTCAGTTTTCTATCGTAGAAATGAATAAACGACACGAGCCGGCTCTTGGATTTAGGTTTTTAAAATTTATAAAAAAGACAATTATGTCAATTAAATCAAATAGTTCCGACACGAAGGGCCGGAAGGTCTTTATTGAAACTTTCGGATGATTCCTTCCTTAAGTTTTATAAGCTCTTAAAAACACTACTTTTACCACTTCTCAACAGGAAAGAAAGACTTTGATCCGGCTTTGCCGCTTTACTCGGGGAGCAAAGCGGCCAGCGTCCCGCCCCTCGCAAACTGTATTCTATAGTGCTATTTAGCAATTTTATTCGCGGCGGCGTGAAAAAGCATCCAATGACATCCCTGACGGAGGAAAGGGACGCAAAAATTGAAGAAGAAGACTGGCTCGGGGCAGTCCGCCTTCGCCTACGGCGAAGCAAAGCCTCTGTCCCACCTCCCTAACACCTATGCGCAGTCTTTGTGCTCGCGGGCTTCAGCCGGCTTTGCCGTCTTCCGCTCCCTGCGCCAAAGACTGCTAGCAAATTATTGTTAAATCTATTAAGGGATTTTAATTATTTTGCCTTGAAGATTTTTAGCTTGCTCGAGCAAAATAGGATCAACTAAAGCCTCATGAACTTTTTTACCATATTTACGTGTGCTGACCGCGATAACACCTGACAGTCAGAGATTGTCCTGTAAGGTCAAATT
>CAYYBZ010000292.1:1673-3424 GCA_964470285.1 uncultured Oligoflexia bacterium | reverse complement strand
CATGTTTTAGAGGTCTTTGGCAAAAAGGTGTACAGAATGTACTGTCAATTATTGTTAGAATTTTGTCTTGCGGTTTTCTGCTTGCGTTTTCTTTTTTAACTATATTGCAGATAGCTTCGATATCGATTAACCCTAGATTAGGATTTGCAGGAGATTCAAAATATACGGCTTTTGTATCGGGTGTTATTGCTTTTGAAAGATTTTCGGGATTTGTAAGATCCTGCATGTCACATTCAATGTTGTATCTTGGATACCAGTTTGTAAGCAGACTGTAAGTGCATCCGTAAAGAGTTTTATGCGTTACAAGTTTATCTCCGCTTTTTAATGCAACTCCGAGTGCGGCTGAAATTGCGGCCATACCGGTAACAAAAGTATAGGCGGCCTCTCCGCCTTCTACGGCTGCTAAATTTTCCTCAAGCATACCCTTCATGGGTTCATCGAGTCTTTCGTAAATCCATATCGGTTTTGTAACATCTCTATCTATATCTGGATTGGCAAATTGATTAAAACCTTGAGCTCCTCTTTGCGCCGATTCAAGCCTGAATGCAGTCGACGAAGAGATTGGAGGGACTATATGTTTTCTAAAATCCCATTTAACCGATGAGTGTTTACCGTGTATAAGCTTTGATTCAATTTTGGGATCATCTTTTTTGATTGGAGACATTTATTCCTCCTCCTTAGGGGTCAATTTTTCCTTAACAATAGAAGAAACGGTTTTCCCGTCTACCATTTGTCCTTGAAATTTTTCCATGCATGCTTTCATGACTTTACCCATCTCTTTTGGAGAAGTTGCTCCGGTTTCACTAATGGTTTCATCAACTGCTTTTTCTATTTCTTCTTTACTTAAGGATTTTGGTAAAAAGCTTTCAACTATTTTTAATTCGGATTCTTCCTTTTTAGTCTCTTGTTCTTTTCCGGCGTTTCTAAAAGCTTCAATTGATTCTTTACGCTGTTTAACGATGGTTTTTAAAACTGCAAATTCATCGCTTTCATCAAGTTCATCCTTTTTAAGTTCAAGCTTTTTATAGTCAAGACTGGATTTGATCATTCTCAATGTATTTAGCTTTAAGGAGTCTTTTGATTTCATGGCAGTTTTAATATCAAAGGGTATTTTTTCAGAAATTTTCATAGGTTTTCTCTCTTTTTTTGGTGAAGTTTAATGTAAATTAGCCTAAAAGCTCCATTCAGTCAATAACGAGAGCTAAATGTGTTAAGCTAATAGCCCTATTGATATTTCCACAATCCTACTATAGATTAACAATACTAAAAACCCATAACCGATAACTCTTATGAATAATAAGTTGGATAAACTTAAAAACATTCTAAAAGAAATGAAATCCGTTCTTGTGGCCTATTCGGGCGGTCTCGATTCAAGTTTTTTGCTTAAAGTCGCTCAAGATGTTTTAGGTGACCGAGCTTGCGCAGTTACTGCCGTTTCCCCCATATATGTGTATCAAGAGATTGAGGATGCAAAAATGTTTTGCGAAAAATACTCCATAGATCATCTGATAATTGAAAGTAAGGCGCTTGAAATCTCTCAGGTCAGAAGCAATGAAAAAGACAGGTGTTATCATTGCAAGAAATACATCTTTTCAAAATGTCTCGATATGGCAAAAGAGCTGGGTTTCAAACATGTGGCGGACGGAACAAACAAAAGCGATTTAGCTGATTTTAGGCCGGGGGCAAAAGCCGGCGAAGAACTAAAAATAAGAAAGCCTCTTTTAGAGGCGGGCTTTACCAAGGAAGATATT
>CAYYBZ010000292.1:0-1663 GCA_964470285.1 uncultured Oligoflexia bacterium | reverse complement strand
ATAAGCCTTCCATGGCCTGTCTTGCTTCAAGAATTGACTACGGAGTAGAGTTAACCGAGGATAAGCTTCAAAAAATTGATGATCTTGAAAGTTTTGTAAGAAATTTGGGGATTAAGCAGGTAAGAGTAAGGGATCATGAAAAGGTAGCAAGGATTGAGGTTTTAGGAGATGATATCCCCAAAATTTTAGACGAAGAATTAAGGGAAAAAATAATTAATAAGGCTGTGGATCTGGGGTATATATATGTTGCCCTTGATTTGAAAGGCTACAGGACCGGGAGCATGAATGAAGCGTGAAGACTTAAAAGATATTCTTAATAATCTTAAAAACGGCAAAAGTTCCTTAAAAGTTACTCTTGAGAGACTTTCAAGCTTTCCGTATATGGATATAGACATAGCCAAAATTGATACTCACAGGGGATTAAGAAAGGGATTTCCTGAGGTTGTTCTGGGTTTAAGTAAAAGCCCCGGGCATCTTGTAAAAATTTTAACGGCAATGGACAAACGAAAAGAAAATGTGATTATTACAAAGCTCAGACAGGGTCAGTTCAAAAGGCTAAAAGAAAAATTCAAAAAACTTGAATATTATCCCGAAGCCAAAATTGCGGTTTTAAAAAAGTCCCCGGTTAAAATAAAAAATAAGGGTATGATTTTAATCGTTTCTGCAGGGACATCTGATATTCCTATTGCAGAAGAAGCCTATATCACATGCAAGTATATGGGGAACAAAGTTGAAAAACTTTACGATGTCGGAGTTGCCGGAATTCACAGATTACTTGATAAAACACCGCTATTGCAAAAGGCTTCTGTTGTAATTGTTGTTGCGGGAATGGAGGGCGCTCTTGCAAGCGTAGTGGGGGGGCTTACTTCTAAACCCGTAATAGGTGTCCCGACCAGCGTAGGTTACGGCTCAAGCTTTAGGGGAGTTTCGGCCCTTTTGGGAATGTTAAATACCTGCTCACCGGGTGTTGTTACTGTCAATATTGATAACGGCTTCGGGGCAGGTTACTTCGCTTCAACCATCAACAGATAGAAATTCTAAGGAGGCATATAGTGAAAAAAATATTCTATTTGTTTGCGGCAGTTTTATTTTCTTACGGTTGTTCGGATAGAATAGTAGGCACAGTAACCGGTTTTGATAAGAACCCGGCTCAGAATGTTTTGATAAGATTGATTCTCGTTGACGATGAGGGAGCGGAACTGCGGGAGCTGGATTCAACCGTTACGGACGCAAAGGGAATATTCGGTCTTGACTCGGAAGGAAAAACCGGATCCTCATTTTTACTTGAAGCTCAGTTGCCAAGCGGAACAATAAGGGGATTTGCCGCTGGAAACGGAACCAGAACAAACCTAAGTCCTTTAACGGATGCGGTTGTAAGTGCAGTTATATACGTTACTGAAACACAGGGAGGAAGTTCTCTTTTTGATTTTTCAAGAAACGAAATCGAAGATTTAATAAAATCTATAGAGGATGACGGGGCTTTGCCGGATTTGGATTTTGCCTCAAAACAAACCCTGATAGATTCGGTTATAAATTCTTTAGGAAGAAAAATACCCGACGCGGCCGGAGGAGAGATTTTTGCAGTAGCATCGGCAGAGTATGAAGCCACAAATATAATTACATCCGGACCTACTTTTGATCAGCCGCCGGGTTCAATATGCGC
>CAYYBZ010000291.1:0-3426 GCA_964470285.1 uncultured Oligoflexia bacterium | reverse complement strand
AATGCACCTTTCACAGCCAAAATTTGAAAGTGAATTCGGCAGCCATACCCCGGGTCCGGGAATATTCTTCACGCTGTATCAAAACGGAGAGGGAATAGCCGAGTTTTATTTCGCACCTAACGATTCAACAAATTCGATTATGGGCTGGCCAATAGAATAAGATGATGTTGATTTTTCTGTAATCCCAAAGCCTTACAAGATTATTTTGACTTTTCCTATTCTATGAGCGATAATATAGCATTATATTTAAGAGTTACATGCTTCGTAGAGTAGTCCTGGTTTTAATCCTTAGCTCACCTGCTCTCTTATTCCAAAGCTCCTTAAAGATTTGGTCAACAATGTCCCATACGGACTTAAGCATATGAAATAAATAAAGGAGCATTTAAAATGTTTTATTCTAAAGATCTGGTAAAAAAAGTCTGGGAAAAAGCCGTGCCTGTAAAAGGATATAATCCCGGAGAGATAAGAAAAGATCCCGGCGGCGCATGGATAATGCGTGACAAATACGGCGATACAAATTCGGAATACGGATGGCAAATTGATGTGATAATGCCGAAAGGCTCGGCTGAAGATTTTGAAATTTCAAATCTTCAGCCCGTTCAATGGGAAAATCATTCATGTAAGCTTGCAGGCGACCCGCATTTCCCGGTTACTTCAATGAATGCCAGCAATGTCTGGGTAAGATAATAACTGTTGATATTCCCCTTCTTAATGGTAAATTTTACTGAATTACGTTAAGGAGGCGGTTTGACTTGAAAAAAATAAATGTTTTAATTCTCTTCATAATCATCATTTCAATACCATTTATTTCATGCCAGAGAAGCGGAGGAGCCTGCTGCAATACAGATTTTGCCCCCCGGCATGGATACGCTGTAGTAAATGTAAAAAGTAAAAGTAAGACGGAGAATACAAAAATGACAATATACCCGAAACTTTATGCCGATTTTGTAAACAGCTCCTTTCAAAATCAACTTGTTACGGCTAAAGGCAAGCTAGGCACATTTAAAAGCTACGATTCAAATGTTTCTATCGGTTTAATTCTCATTACATCTCAGGGAATTCTTGCTCAAATCGGGAATGCTATTCATTTTTTTGATTTTAAAGGCTCTCTCAAATGGATACACGAAGGCGGCAGATTGCTTCTGGCAGACGATAAGCATATATTTCTGGGGCTTGATCAGACGGTAATTATCCTTAATTACAAAAATAAACCGTTATCTGAAACGCAATTCGAAATAAGAGGCGGCGGCATTACCATCACACATCCGTTTAACGAAGATTATTTGTTTGCCCATTATAGGGTTTACGGTGAAAACGACATAGATACAGAAGCACATGAACAGGCAGCACCCACATCTACAGAAATTGCCATGGTTAAAACAGGATATGAAATGGAGATGGATGATTTAGAACCGGGCAATAAAAACTCAAAGATCAAATACAGGGAAAGATTCGACTACTACAGCCTTCCCCTGATTACAAAAGATAAAAAATCATCCGTCATTTTAGATAACGGCAGTAACACAATTAAAATATTTGACATCGAAACAGGAAATAAAAAAAGCGAATTTAAACCCGAGAAATCCTCAGAATTCATAAGCGCAAGCATAGACAGGAAAAACGACCTAATAGTATTCCTAAGAGAGTGGAATCCCGACGCACATGAGAATAAACTTTCAAGCTATTCCTTAAGCGGAAAACTCAAATGGTCGATAAGTTTTGGCAAGGGTGAAGATTACAATCAGGTCTCGCAACCGCCGGCAATAGACAGTAAAAACAGAGCCTATTTTATCTGGAAAAACGAAGTTTTGCTTATTGAAAACGGGAAAATATTAAGAAAAACGGCGATCCCTCGACAAAAATACTATCAGTTTGTTACGGTAGCAGGAGATGACAGCATACTCATTGCATCGTCTAACATGATTAAGCACATGGACAAAGAAGGAACTGCCCTTTTTACAGCCACACTTGAAAAGAATGAAACTCTTTCAACACCGCCCGTTATTGGCAACAACGGAAAAATTTATATTGCAACAAGTAAGGGTATAAGGATAATTGAATAATCTTAAATCAGTTTCTCAATTTCCCAGTCAACCGGAATTCTTACCGTGTTTCCGTCTTTTCTTTTAAAAAGAAGAAATTTATTCTTGATTCCGTATTCAAAAAGTTCCCATGTAATTTCAACATCGCTTTTGCAGTAATCTATTACAAGGTCCAGTCGCCCCTCTTTAAACCATTTTAATGACTGAAGGCCGTCAGCCTTTTTTTGCCTGTTAAGTGTCTCTTTGGCCAGATGGTCAAGACTTAACCTGAATTTTATTCTTGAATAAACTTCCTTAAGAATATCCAGGCTTTTTAACCTGGAGAAATCATAATCCGTATATCCCCTTAAAACTTTATAATCAAAACGCTCGTGATTAAAACCCACGACAAGATCCGCTTCCTGAATAAGTTTTAGAAATTCATCAACATCTTCCTCATGGTATGCAATATACCTTTCATCCAGGGAATCATACGCCACAATGCAGGCGACTCTCATAAGATGCGAATTCTGCCATCCTCCTACTTCTGCGGCGGAACGCTGAGTTTCTATGTCAAAAGTTATTATTCTTGTTTTACTTTCATGTTTGGGTTCAGGGGCGATTATTTCGAGTTCCTCCTCGGAAAACATATCCGACACATCCAAGCCTTTATCTGCATCTGAGGGCAATTCTCTGAGAAGTGACTGAAGAAGTATTTTTGTTGCATACTTGTCAAGAGGCTTATTACCCGACCCGCATTTCGGTGAATGAATGCATGAAGGGCATCCATCATCGCAGTCACAGTCGTTAATCATTGTCTCTGTCGCTTTTAAAAGATCCTCTATTACTTCAAACCCTCTATTTGCAAGCCCTACACCGCCCGGATATCCGTCATATACAAAAATTGCAGCCTTACCGGTTTGGGGATGTGCAGGATAACAAATTCCCCCGACATCATCCCTATCACTCAAAGCAAAAAGGGGGAAAAGGGAGATCATGGCATGCTCCAAGGCATGAATCCCACCCATAAAATCAAAATCTTTTTTCTTAAGATAATCCCTTATAATATTATCTATTTCAATCCAGAATCCTATCGTTTCAAAAGTCGTTTTAGGAAGGTCAAGAGGATGGGAACTTAAAAGGTCCTGGCTGAATATTCTTCTTTTATCAAAACCGATAACCTGTTTTGTAACCTTTAATTTTCCGAGCCTTACAACAAAGTTACATACAGGTTTTGATTTTAAAACTTCTAAAATTTCTGTTTCCTTTTCTGATTTTGCCTGAGTGTAATACTTTACGTCGCATGGCCGGGCGTAAACGTTTTTCTTTTCTAAATCGAGCTTTCTTACCACAAATTGCTTCGAGCGGTGTAAATAAACGGCCCCTTCATGACACTCTGAGCAAA
>CAYYBZ010000290.1:0-3438 GCA_964470285.1 uncultured Oligoflexia bacterium | reverse complement strand
TATGTCCCTTGTAGAAACCGTAGAATGGCAAGTTGAGCAGTTTTGTTCCGATGAGCCCGTATAAAAGTCATTATCGCTTTCGAAATCACCTGAATCTTTATATGCAAGGCTTTCTAAAGAAAACAGAAACAAGGCGGCCACAACAAGGCAGGACATTGATTTTATTGGCATTTTTCCTCCTGATTAAAGATTTATCAGGGTTTTAGTTTTTCAATGTACGATTGAATCAGTTTTTTGTCATCCTCATCTAAATCTTTAAATGCAATTCCCATGCCTCTCATAAGGCCGTCTTTTTCGTCTTCTATTACCCATCTTACCTCTCCTTTAACCTGAAACACTTTTTCCACGTCAGGAAGGGAGAATTTAAGATCAAGTACTTCGCCTACCGAAAGGGGATTTTTCGTATTGATAAAAAGACCCCCTTCGCTTAAATTCTGCGAATAGTCGTAAAGAAAGGTATCCTGGCTTTCATAGTCTACCATGGCCCTTATAAGAACTCTGGGGTGTTTTCTTCTTTCTATGCCCATTTGAATCTCCTTAAGACTTTTTTAAATATTATATCATACAACTAAATCTGCTTACGAAAGAATATGGAGAATTCTGTTCCTTTGCCCAAATCGCTGTTTACTTCAATTTTCGCTTTATGACTGTCTATTATCTGCTTTACTATTGTCAGACCGAGTCCTGTTCCGCCGTCCCCTTTTCTTTTAGAAAAAAACGGTTCAAAAACTCTCTCAACCGTTTCCTTTTCCATTCCCGGTCCGGTATCATTCACATCGACTCTTACATAGTCTTTGTCGAAATCTTTTGTTTTTATAACTATTCTGCCTCCGGCCTCCTCTAAAGCATGTGAAGCGTTCCCTATAAGATTTATAAAAACCTGATGAAGCTGGCTTTTAAACCCCACTATGTCGGAAATTTCCTCGTCAAACTGACATTCCACATCGATGGTGTTTTTGTCTATTTCATAGTCCGCAAAAAGTATGGATTCCCTGATAATTGTATTTATGTTAAGTTTTTCAGGGGAAGAACCTTCTTCCGGAGGTTTTGCAAAAGAGGTCAGGTTTCTCGTAAAGCTATGTATTCTGTTTGTACTCTCGTAAATTCGCTCAAGCTTATCCTTATAGGCATCGTATCGGTCGGGTATATCCGCTCTTAGCCTTTTTAAGAGATATTCTGTAAAAACAGTAATTGAAGTGAGCGGATTATTCAGTTCGTGAGCTACGCAGGCTGCCATCTGTCCGAGATATGCGAGTTTTTCAGACTGCATTACCTGATTCTCGAGCTGCTTAACTTCTGTAATGTTCTGACCTATAGCAATTATCTCAGGTCTTAAATTTTTAACTTTAGGCAGAGGGATAAGACTGAATTTTGTATCTATTTTATTTTGGGTAGCGTCTTTCAGCTGCGCGTAAGCTTTTTTTACTACATGACCAGCGAAGCATTTATTGATCGCCTTAACGACACTTAAAGATTCTTCCTTCGAAACAACAAAATCAAGAAATTTTTTTCCCTCAAGTTCCGGCTTGGGTAATTCCATCATTTCGACGAAAGACGGATTACAGGTTCTGATATTTTTATTTTCATCCAGAACAAATATAAAGGAGGAAGTATTCTCGATAAGATTGGATATGTAATCCTTAAGATATCTGTTCTTCTCTGAAAGCTTAAGTTTGTGCAGCGCAAGAACAAACTGTTCAGCCATAGATTCAATAAGTATCAGATCAAAAAACGACACATCCTCTTTTCCGAAATCAAATTCCGCTATACCCATTTTTTCAAATTCTATAACAAGGGGAATGGTTATTACATGCGGGTCATTATCGTCGAACCTGTAAATTTTAAGATTCAATTCATCCATTATTTTTACGTAATATTTTATTTTTTCCTCTGAGAGTTCAAAATCACTTGAGTAACCTCCCTTTTCCTTATATTCGAGAAAAAACTCACCTGTTTCTTTTTTGTACGTCATCAGAAGAAGTTTTAATTCGGGGAACATTTTATTTATTGAAAATGCATAGTGATGAATGATTTCGCCCCGTGCTAGAGAGGTATTAAGGGCTTTATAAAAATCCAGGAATACGGAAAGTTTTTTTGAAATTCGTTTTGTCTTGCTCTGCCCCGGAGAATGTTTTTGAGTTAATTCAGACTGGGCCTTTTCATCAAGTTTTAGAATTTTTATCGAGCCCAGATAATCTTCCGTAGCGTATGATGTAACGGATTCAATTTTTCTTATGACATCGGCCAGTCTTTCCGATTCATTATATATCTTATTTAAGTACTTGGTTTCGTTTTCACCGAGTTTGCTCTGCCTTATTAAAAGTTCGACATAGCCCATAAGTGAAGTTAAAGGCTGATTGAGCAAATGGGCGACACTTCCTGCCAGTTCAGCCAAAGTTTCGTCCCTTTCAAGCTTTTCAAATTCATCGCTCTTTTTTTTCTCGCTTACCCGATGTAAGCCGTAAAGAAGCTTAAATATTTCGGTTTTTTCAATAAACTCCCTTAAAACAGCCGCTAAAACTCTAGATATCTGTACTGTGTTTTTAGTTTTTTCCAAAGTGGGCCTGTTAAGTTCTACAAAAAGAAAACCGGAGTCTGAGACATCGATAGGAACTACCAGCCTCACAAACTCTTCAAATTTATAAACGCCTCTTTGAAAACCCGAAGCAGGTTCTAAAACACTTTTCGATTTTGGATCCAGGTAGTGAAGAATTTCTGGTTTTGCTCTCACCGTAAAAGGGATATTTCTTTGCCCGGACTCTCTTGAAGTTACAATCGTGTAACCGCTTTTACCTTCCTTATCAACAAGGTATATAGAAGCCTCCACACAATTCAGCCATCTTGAAAAACGCTCCATGCATCCAAAGAGGTACGATTCCGGATCCTTCAATCCGGAAACGCCCTCATCGAGCATTTTCTTTATCAGCTCAATTATATTTTCTTTTTTCTCACTCATCACTTATAAACTCAGATTAATTCGTCCGGGCTAAGGATAAACATAGGCCGCCCTGCCGGCAGAACAGTTACGCCGGAGATACCCCTGAAACCCTTTAATATAACACTTAGAGGTCTGACAATAACCTCTTCGATGCCGTAGAACTCATCAACAGCCAGGAGAATCCGCTGATCGGAACTTTTAATTACAAGTGCCCGGAAAATACCGTTAATATTATCCGAAGCCTCAGGATTTAAAAGTTTAGAGAGATTGAAAAAGCGGATCTTCATCCGTACCGTACATGAAATATTTTTCGTCGCTTTCATCAACTATTCCGGATGAGGAGAATTCACCGACCTTTTCAATTGGAAACGACGGAATCCCGTATTGTATGCCGTCGGCCTTAACAACAAAAACCTTAATAATCGCTGTTGTCAAAGGCAGGTTTATCTGAAAAGTACTTCCCATATCCTTAGCGGAGAAAATTGTGAGATTACCGCCCA
>CAYYBZ010000289.1:0-3455 GCA_964470285.1 uncultured Oligoflexia bacterium | reverse complement strand
TACTGAAAGCTTATGGTCTCCGACCGTGATTTCATCACCGACTGAAAGCTCATGCTTTTCCACTTTAACACCGTTTACAAATATTCCGTTTTCACTTTGCAGATCTTCAATAAAAAGAACATCTTTTTGATGGTCAAAAAATATCTGTGCATGAGACCTGGATACTTCCGGATCATCAATCATAATGTCGTTCTCGGGCATTCTGCCTATAAGATTCGCACCTGTTTTTATTTTAATCGTGTTTAAGACCGCCTTATCCTGGCTGACCTTTACCGAATAACCCTTTGAATCGACGTTTCCCCAAATATCTCCGGAGACCTCGTTTATTTTTTTCGTTCCGCCGTTGCTCAAAAGCTACCTCCTTAAAAATATAAAAATACCTGATTTTTAATAATAAACTTAATTTCTTATGAGATTAAGAAAAAAATGATATTGTATTTTTAACTCTTAAATTCTGGGAAATTAGACTAAATTGTATATACTATATCTGAGATAAACATATGACAGAAGAAAATAAGAACTTCGTAAAAAAATATTCGGCAGGCGCGGTTATATTTAAACAGGGTGAATGGGGAGCATCCATGTTTATAATACATTCAGGCCGTATCAGAATTACCCGCGATATAGAAGGCCAGACTGAAGACCTGGGAGTATTGGAAAAGGGAGATTTTTTCGGTGAGATGTCACTTTTAGAAGACGTCCCCAGAACCGCCGCCGCTATCGCGGAAGACGATTCAGAAGTCATAGAAATAGACAAGGAAGGTTTTACAAAACTTTTAAAAAGCAATGTAGAGATACCTATACGAATGATCAGAAAATATGCTCTTAAGCTTGAAGAAATGAATAAAAAGTTCGAATACCTTCTTCAAAATAAAAGAGAATATGACAAGGGAATAAGGGAAATTATTTCGCAGTTAAAAGGCAAAGAAGAAGTATCTGAACCAAATCCCGGAGAAGAAAACATTTTTGCCTATTTAAAAAGTCCCAACGCCGCATTCACTTTTAAAATAACCGGTGATTCAACTCTCATAGGCAGGATTGATCCTGTTACAAATATAATCCCCGACGTGGACCTTACTAAACTTGACGTAGGGCGCACTGTATCCAGAAGACATGCAAGGCTTACCTACGTTAACAAAAAATTGCACCTTATTGAAGAAATAGGCGTAACTAACGGTACTTTTGTTAACGGAAACCAGCTTAATTCCGGTGAATTGAGAGAACTTAACGAAGGGGATAAACTTACATTCGGAAAGGTAGACCTTGTATTTAATTTTGTAAAATAATCGTATTTTAAAAATTCACATCCGCTAAAACGTCCAAAATTTCCTGCGCATTTTGAAATCTTTCTTCAGGTCTCTTATTGATACATTTTTTAATAATGCCGGAAAGAAACTCGGGCATATCGCTTCTTATTGCCTCGGGAGGTTCTGGCATTGTATTTAAATGGTGATATCCTATATCACCTCTTTCAAAAGGAACCTTGCCGGTGGTCATTTCATAAAGAGATATTCCCAGAGAATAAATATCGGTTCTTGCATCTATTTCTTTTCCTAGAACCTGTTCGGGACTCATATATACAGGAGAACCCTGTACCCTTGTCGAGGTTTTAAGACCGTCTTCAATTATCTTTGCCAGACCAAAATCGGTAATTTTTACTACTTTTTCATTTGTCCACATTATGTTGGCGTTTTTAATGTCTCTGTGAATAACGTTATTCATGTGGGCATATTTTAGTGCGTCACATATCTGGCCCGTTATCAGATTTATTGTTTTATAAGGAAGGTTGTGGGCCATATCTATTATTTCCTTTAGATTTGCACCGTCAACAAATTCCATAACGATAAAATAATCGGTTTCAACCTGGTCTATATTATGAATTGTCACGATATTTCTGTGATTTAATTTAGCTGCGGATTTAGCTTCGTTGATAAACTTCTCTATGTCTCGCGTGTCTCTTATAAAATCGCTGGGCAGGAATTTTAATGCTACAAGTCTGTCCAGAGAGCGATCGTAAGCCTTGTATACAACTCCCATTCCCCCTCTTCCCAGCTCCTCCTGAATTTCATAGCGATTATTTATAAGAGTCTGCATGGCGCCGGTCTTAGCGGCTTCAGTCTGCATGGAAGCCTGGCCTGTGAGAAAAGAGGCACTTTCAGATACACTCACATCTTCATGCGGGATCTTGCTTTCCAAAATCTTTCTTCTATCCTGAACGTCTTTGAAGTAAAAATCCAATATAAGAATTTTTTCATAAATCATTAAGGCTTCTTTTTCTTCTCCGTTGCTTTCCTGAAAAACAGCAAGGTCGTAAAAAAGATCAAGATTTCTTTTGTTTAATTCTTTTCCCTCAACTGCCTCTGTAAGCTTTTCACGTGCGATATTAAGAACATTCTTTTCATAGAAAAGTTTGCCGAGCATGTTACATGCTATTTTATAATCAGCAGAGCTTTCTTCGATTTTTTGAAGAACCTCTATAGCTGAATCCTTCTGTTCTTTTTCACTGTAATGTTTCGCGGCTTCAAAATATGCCTCACCGAGCAGTAACATTTCAAGATAAGAACGCTCATCATTTAGTTTTTTGTAGCATTCGGCTGCCGATCTAAACCTGTTGCTTGATTTAAAAAGTTCAGCCGCTTTATCATATTGCTCTAGCTGCTCATAAATACCGGCTGCCCTTTCAAGGGTCCCTGATTTTTCAAAAAGCTCCGCAGCCTTTTCCAAATTTTTGGTTTTTAAAAAAAGTTCCGCCGCTTCAGAATACTTTCCGGCATTCTCCAGATGTTTTGCCCCGTGTTCTATATCCTGCCTCTCTAGAGATAACTTTGCCCTAAGCTCTGAAGCCTTTGCGTGTTTTCCCGACTGTTCAAGTATATCGGCAACTTCATCATACTTACAAAGGTCGTTATATATTTCAATTGCCCTTTCGAATTTTGAACCCTTAACGTAATACTGAGCTGCTTTTTCCTGTTCATCGAGCTGCATACAAAGATCGGCTGATTTAACAAATTCTCCCATTTTTTCGTATGCAATCACCGCCTCCCGTATTAACCCTGATTTAAGAAATATATCTACGGACCGGGAATAATCGCTTATTCTGTTAAAGTACTGGCCCGCTTTAAGGGCAAAAACCCTTAGTTGATCGATTTTTTTCTGTGATGGATTTTTCGGCAAAGATGTGTGCTGTTTAATAAAATGCTCTCTGAACATTATGGCCGCCTCTTTGTAGTCTTCAAGCTTTACATACATCTCTTCTGCCTTCTTGATAAGATTTAAACTTCTGTAAATCTCTGCGGCCTCCCTTACGTTTCCGCCCTTAAAACACATCTCAGCAGCTTCAATGTTTTTCCCGATTTTTGCATATATCTTAGCGGCCTTTTTATAGTTCTCATCAAGCGCATAATACTTTGCCGCCTGTTCAAATTCCTTGGCCTCCATAAAATGATTTGCCGCTT
>CAYYBZ010000288.1:3020-3458 GCA_964470285.1 uncultured Oligoflexia bacterium | reverse complement strand
GGGTTATGTCTTCTAATTTAGCAAATATTGTGCCCGGTTTCTTAAAATAAACCGTTGTAAAAACCGATAGTTAGAGGTATCGATCAGCTGTTAACGTGTACTAAAAGTCTCAATCTCAGGCATAAATGTCCTATATAACTGAAAACTATTGCATTTATAAGACGGTTATGTTAGAAAAATCAATCTTTCGGAGGACTTATGGCAAGAGTATGTGAAATATGCGGAAAAGGCCCCCAAATCGGGCATAAAGTTAGTCATGCTAACAATAAAACCAAAAAAAGATCGCTTCCAAACCTTAAAAAGGTTAAAGCCGAGATGAAGGGTACGGTCAAGACTGTTTCGGTCTGCACAAAATGCATCAAATCCGCAAAAGTAATTAAGGCTATTTAAGAATTGTCACTACCAGAGTAAACCATGTGTGGCAATTTTCTTAAAACA
>CAYYBZ010000288.1:0-3010 GCA_964470285.1 uncultured Oligoflexia bacterium | reverse complement strand
AACACTTTATTGTGATAATTGAGCTACAGCTTTTTATCCATTGTAACACCCCTAAGCTTATAAAAATTAACCCCTCAAGGCACTATAGTGAAATTTTGAAATATAGAATTTTTTCTTGAATTTTCGCCTCTAATACTAAAGAATTAGCGAAATGCTGAAATTTGTAAAACGTTTCTGGTTTGCCATCCTGATTGCATCCGGAGTAATTGCTTTTGCGGCGTATCTTATCCATAAGCAGATACAAAAAAGCGATTTCGACAGATTCTGTAAAATTTATACTGATTACGGAAAAACCGCCGGCGAAAACGATCAGGGATTTTTAAATATTTCGGCCGGAATGGCTGAACAAATTAACAGCCGGATTCGCTCATTAGAGGTTAAAAAAATTCTTAGAGCAATGAGCTTTGCCCCCCCCATAGAGAGATATCCCTTACTCAAACATGGCGCAAAGAATTTGACGGGCAGAGACTGGTCATGCCCCGCCATGTAAATTGAATTTAGAAAATTCTACTGTAGCGATTCTTTTAAAACTGAAAAAGAGGAGGATTATGAAGAAGTTTAAGGTACCCCATACTTTTGTTCTGATTTCATCCATTGTTGTTCTCATGGCTATTGCAACTTATATTGTTCCGGCCGGACAGTATGACACAGTCAAGAACGAAAACGGTAAAACCCTTGTCGTAGCAGGTTCCTTTCACAAGGTAGAAAAATCACCTCAGGGATTATTCGCAGTTTTTAAAAGTCCCATCAAAGGCATAGTCGATGCGGCAGAAATTATCGCGTTTATCCTTATAATAGGAGGCGCCTTCAAAATAGTTTTTATGAGCGGCGCCGTAAACGCCGCGATTTCTAAAACAGCCAAAAAAATGAAGGGTAAGGAGATACTGGTTATCCCGGTTATGATGATTCTGTTTTCCGCAGGCGGAGCAGTTTTCGGTATGGCGGAGGAAACAATACCTTTCATAATAATTTTTGTGCCGTTCTCTCTGGCTCTCGGCTATGACTCTATAGTAGGAGCCGCAATACCTTTTGTCGGATCGGGGCTGGGTTTTGCGGGTGCCATGTTCAATCCTTTTACTGTGGGAATTGCTCAGGGAATTGCCGAATTAAAGCCTTTTTCAGGAGTGGGCTACAGAACACTTTGCTGGGTAATAATTACAATTGTAGGTGTCGGATTTGTAATGCTTTATGCAAGAAAGATTAAAAAGGACCCGACAAAATCACCCATGTATGAACTTGATAAGCAGACAAGAAAAGAGTTGCCGGATTTCGATATTGAAGATGTAAAATTTACTACTTCTCACAAGCTTGTTATAGGTGCTTTCGCTTTGGGTATGGCTACATTGATATTCGGGGTTTTAAAATGGGGCTGGTATATCGAAGAGATATGTGCTCTTTTCCTGGGAATTGGAATAGTTTGTGCGGTTCTTGCACGAATCAATGCAAATAAAGCGGCTGATTATTTTATCGAGGGTGCAAAAGATCTTTCCGGTGCCGCATTAATTGTCGGTATAGCAAGAGGTATTCTGGTAGTCGCCAAGGACGGTAAAATTATCGATACAATTTTGCATTCAACCGCAGGACTTGTTGAAGGGGTTCCTCATTTTATCTCTTCCTGGCTTATGTTTGCCGTTCAGACATGCATTAACTTTTTGATCCCTTCAGGTTCAGGGCAGGCCGCTTTAACAATGCCGATTATGGCTCCTTTGGGAGATCTTATAGGTTTAAAAAGACAGATTGTTGTGCTTGCCTATCAGTTCGGAGACGGGTTCACTAATCTCATTGTCCCTACTTCAGCTGTATTACTCGGTGTTTTAATGATGGCAAAAATCCCATGGACCAAATGGGCAAAATGGATATTACCTCTGCAGCTTATACTTGTTGCTATCGGATGCATTCTTCTTTCAGTTGCTGTTGCTGTCAACTTCAGTTAAGAGTATTAAGGTTTTGCCCAGTCGGGAAAACTTGATACGTCAATCCCGAGAATTACAGGGGCAAGAAAGTAAACCAATAGCGATATAATTGCTACACCTATCAGATTTAGAACAAGGCCTGTTCTAGCCATTTTTGTTATGTTTACCCAACCTGAACCGAATACTATTGCATTGGGCGGAGTGGCCACTGGAAGCATGAATGCACAGGAGGCAGATATTGCGGCGGGCATCATTAGAATAAAGGGATGTTTGTCAAGGGCCTGGGCGGTTACCGCCAGTATAGGAAGTATCATGGTTGCTGTGGCGGTATTTGAAGTAACTTCGGTAAGAAAAGTCATCATAAGGCAAACAATAAGAATAATAATCAATACAGGCAGACCTCCAAGTAACTGAAGATGCGATCCTATCCATTTATCTAGCCCGGTTTCACCGAATCCGGCAGCTAAAGCGAAACCGCCGCCGAAAAGTAAAACTATTCCCCACGGAACTGTATGCCTGGTCGTACGCCAGTCGAGCAGGAACTCCTGCTTTTTTCTGTTAACCGGGATCAGAAAGAGTGATATGGCCATACATATCGCTACCGTTTTTTCGAAAACGAACTTACGCAGAGGAATTTTGGAAGTTACGAAGGCCAGAAGAAACCATGTAATCGGAAGAAAAATTATAACAACTGGAATTCCCACAAGCATCCATTGCATGAATCCTATTTCGGGAGCATTGGGGAAGATCTCTTTTATGAAAGTTCCATTTCTGAATTGATGCGGCCAGCATGAATCCGCCTATGAAAAGAAATATCAGATGATTGGCATAATTAAAGGCCGTCTTTGATGAAGGAAGAATATTGAAAAGAGGGTAGAGGGCCAAAGGTAACAGGGCCGTTACAGGAAGGGGGATGGTCTCAAAAATCCACCATGATGCCATCAGAATCGCGATGCCGGCCATGCTGCCGGCTTTGTCGGGAAGTCCTTCAAAACTGAGGTTGCTTAGTATTATGAAACCGAGAATGCCGATCAACAGACCCGTGATCTGACGAGGGTTCATGATAAGAGATTACAGAAATTTAAAAGCGATAAAAA
>CAYYBZ010000287.1:2122-3460 GCA_964470285.1 uncultured Oligoflexia bacterium | reverse complement strand
TCTCCGGCTGTTAAACTTGCCAGCCCGGGGCAGGTTGACAACGCAGCAAAATCCTTTGATAACGGCTGTTATCCCGCAAATTTTTCGCGAATTGCGGATTTCGGTTTAGGTCTTCAGGATACGGCCAAGGTTCTTAATCACCCTTCCCTCTCTCACGACGGTATGGAAAGAAAGATGAACATGGGAATGAAAGACAAGGACGGTTCAAGAGATTTTAGAAAGTCCAAGGACCAGGGATCCGCCGAAAAAGTTCTTAAAAGAGCGGACCGGGATGCAAGAAACAACCCGGTTGCAAAATCTCAGGCTGAACTTGAAAAACAGGTAAACTCTAAAGAAATGCAGCGATATTCGATGAAAATGATCTGGGAAGTTTTAAACGGGAAAAAACCTTCGGGCAGGCAAACTCATGACCAGCTTATTGCAAGAAAGAATATTGACAGACTTGTAAAATCACTAAAAAAACAGGGTAAAAACAGGAAACAGATTTACACACTTTTAAACAGGCAGACAAAAAAGCAATTTGCAGACCGGATTGCGCTGAAGGGTAAGAATCCTAACAGACCGTGGACAATGAGATCAGACGGAAAACTCGTAGTGTATTCCCATGCAAACAACCGGGATCAGGTTTTAACATACGCAGTTCAATCCTTGACCCTGCAAAACGATCCTATATTTGCATCAAAGAGGAATGAGTGGAGAAGGGCAAATAAACAACTTGAAGATTTAAAAAGAAACGCAACTTTTGAAAGCGATTATGCCCAGATAAAAAACCTTGAAACAAAAATCCATTCCCTGTCAAAAGATATTTCTCAAAGGGAAAAAGAGATATTTTCATAAAGATTGGCATCTCCGGATAATCCTAATCTTTGTAAAGCTTTATCTATGAAGTCTTTAAATTTGCGTGATATGTTATAATATCAGCATTAAGTTTACGTTTTGATGATTTAGATTTGATGTTTACCAAGATAAAAATAATTACAATCCTGCTGTTAATTATTCTTCCTATAAAAACATATTCCGGAAACGATAAAAATCTTTCCGAAACAGCCGTTAAGTATGTCAAAACAAAAGACCGGGAGGCGAGGAATTTAAACCTTTTCGTCAGTGAAAGCTATGATTTCAAAATGATCCGCAAAAACAGGATTTTTAAGATTTCAACTGCCGACGTCATACCCCTGAAAGTCTGGATAGTTGTCATTGGTGAATCCGGAAACCCGACAATACATTCCACGCACAAAATAAAACCTTTTAATCTGCTGTTAAAAGATGAATCTCTTGAATTCAAATCTAAAAAAGATTTCGCTAAACTTATTAAACTTTTCGTAGGACTTACAGAAC
>CAYYBZ010000287.1:0-2112 GCA_964470285.1 uncultured Oligoflexia bacterium | reverse complement strand
CCCGGGGAAACGGTTATTGATAATGACAAAACAATAGACAGGTCAAGACTTAAAAGCGCGTATAAAAGATCTGCCGTTAAAACCCGAATTGAAAAGGGTAAAAAAGGAGTTTACAGACTGACATTTTTCTCCACAGATACATTAGGATCGATAAAGATGTGGCGTTTATATTTTGATCCGCCGGCAACCCTTAAAAAGGTTTCCAGATACAAAGCAACGCATTACTAGGAATCGGATTTAAAAGCTTTATAAAAGTTAATAATCCACCCTTGCTTTAACTTTATGGCCTCTTCCGGGCATATTTCCTGACAGCAAAAACACCTGATGCAGTTTCTATAATCTATATTAACAAAGTTACCTTTTAAGAATCTGCTCTTTTTTACACTCATAACTCCAGCAGGGCACTGTTTTATACACGATTCACAAAGAGTACACTTACCCTGAATTATGGAAGGCTTAACTGTCAGGGCATCCTTTAAAAAACCTCCCATGAATGAGGCGATCCCCAGGGTTTCCAGGCTCACAGTAGTCGGCAGCTTAAAGCCGTCTATTCTTGTTTCAAAAGGTAAATCTCCCTTAAAGATTAATTTATCTTCTTCAATTCCCAGATTAAGTTCTTTTGCAGCCTGCAAAACAAAAACCCTTTCTGTATCTATTTTTAGAATTCTGCAGATTGCGGTATCAAGTGCTCTTGCATCAGGCGATGCTCCTAAAAACCCCAATCTCACAGGGTCTCCTGCCGCAGGACCTTCATTTTCCATCGCCATAATGCCGTCGATTAGATTAATAGAAGGCTTTATCAGATAATGGAGCTCGACTATCATCTTTGCAAAATCTGAATATTTTCTTCCCGCGTTTAAATGCCACTGAGGTTTTGCTTTTCCAACTACGGCCCCGAAAGTGTTTTTTAAGGCAAAAGTAACCAGCATCTGACCGTGAGTTTTTAATTTGGGAAGATTTACAATGACATCTGCATCAAGAAGGTTTTTATCCACATAAAATCGCTTATAAATGCCATTTGGATTTTTTATTTCGACGGGTTTATCAAAATTTACGATCTCAACCGGTAAATCTTTAAAAAATCCCTTAAAACCGCTTTTTTCATAAACCTGTCCGACCTTTCCCCAACCGGGAGAATCACCTATTTTAACTTTACACCCGCATTCAACTGCGAGCTGAGCAACCGCCCTTGTAACTTCAGGATGGGTAATTATTCCCTTATTCTTCGGATCGTCTTTTAAAAGATTGGGTTTTAAAAGAACCTGTTGGCCCTTTTTAAAAAAATAATCTTTTCCTCCGATATCATCTATAAGGGACGTGACCGCATCCGATACATCATTTCTAGTATAAGCGCCGCATTTTCTTAAACTTACAATATTCAACCGGACCTCTACAAAAAATAGGGGAGAAATCTTTCTCCCCTATTCAGTCAAAAACATATCCAAGAATTTATAAAACAGCTATCCTTTTGACCAGGCTGATAATGGTATCTCTGTCGGATTCATTAAGGTTTAAGAATTTAATACCCATACCGGGGTTATAATCCTCATCTGCACCGGGTTTGGCAGGGTTAATCCAGATTACCTTGCCCTTTACCTCTATTTTCTTTTTTGTCTGCGGGAGTTCGAATTGAAGTTTAACGGATGTACCGGGTTGCTGAGGTTCTTCGGTTTCTATGAAAATTCCGTGTTCGGAAATGTTGGTGGCATTTTCAAAAAGAAAATTTCCTTCATACTCGTAATCAACCTTAAGTTTTAAACCGGCTCTTCTTGTAGTTCTTCTTTCGCTTTTTCTCTTCATCTTATTACAACTCTCTTCCTGATAAATATTTGAACAGTTGAATAAACTTATTCATAGGCACCCATTATTGTCAAGAAAAAGCTTTTTAAAATTGCGTTTAAAGCAGGGTTACTCGTTTTTTGTTTCTTTTACAGCGGGAAGGACGCCCTTTTCTATAAGCTTTTTCTTAAGCCTCGGGCTTTTGGTTTTTGTCCATTTTTCGTAGATTTTGATCAAATCCTCGTTGTCGGCTACTTTGGAAAGCTCACTGATTTCAGCTAAAAGATCAACAATTCCCTTAAACTTTCTTGAAAGTTCCTCAAAAATAGCCGG
>CAYYBZ010000286.1:0-3474 GCA_964470285.1 uncultured Oligoflexia bacterium | reverse complement strand
GATTAATGTTGATAACTGGGTCATGAGTTCAGTTTATGACAATCTTCAATACCCCGATATTCAGGGAACTGACTGGAGTGATCCGAATTCATCACTTTCAAGACATGTAAGACTTGCGGTTTATAACGCTATTAAGAGTTACAGAAAAAAGTAGCAGCAAAATTTTAATTGTTCCCAAAAAAGCCGCTTTTAAGGGCGGCTTTTTTGTTATGTGAAAAGTAACTGTATATTCAGGCTCATGGCAGATATAAATTTGAACTCTTTATCTATTGTATTGAATTTATTGCGTTATTTTTACTTGCATTTGCTTTCCCTTTTAGACTATTATATCCAACTTCAATTTACGGAGGCTCATAAAGATGAGAGATATCATATATTTAGTATCTACGGCTAATACGGGATTCTTTTATACGACCACAAAGAATACAAAGGGTCAAAAGCCCAAAATCGAAGTTAAAAAATACGATCCCGTTGCTAAAAAACACGTAATTTTCAAAGAAGCCAAGAAACCCTTGGCAATAAAGTGGGATGTAAAAGCTGCTGAAAACAAGAAGGCTAAAGGCAAAACAAAAGACAATCAGAAAGATAAACCAAAAGATAAACCGAAAGATAAAAAGAAATAAACCTTATTTTATTTTCGAATTCTATCGGGCAATCTGGAGAGGAAAGACATGGCAAAGGCTTATTTTTCAAAAAAAGAACTTAACGATTACAGATTAACACTTGAGAGAAAACGCGAAGAAATACAGCGCGAGATTGAAAAATTTATACAGATGAAAATGGATAGCACAACCTTTGAGAAAAAGGGCGATCTTGCAGACTTGGCCGATATTGAAATTGATGAAAGCGTTAGATTCAGAATACTTGATAAACATAAGAAACTTTTAAAAGAAATTGACAGAGCGCTTTTAAAGTTTAAAAGCAACACCTACGGTATCTGCGAAGGTTCCGGGGATTATATTAATAAAAAGCGCCTTAAGATCAGACCCTGGACAAAATACTCGATTGAATACAAAGAGTATCTTGACGGCGAAAAGAGAAGACAGGGCAGATAAATCCTCTTAATTTCTTGCCCTGAGATAATTCCTTATTGATTCCGTGATCAAAGGTAAAGCTATACCGGGCATATAAAAATCCAGCTTGCTCTTGGATCCCGTCATGATTTTAGCCCAGTTTTTCATAAAGCTGGGACCTTTTTTTCTGCAAACCGATGCAAAGGCATCCAGTAAAACCGGATACTTTGCACAGGTTCTAGACATCTTATCCGACCATTTAAATCCCTTGCCGAAAAGTTTCATGCATACCGAATGGTAGCCCTTAAAAAAATCGCTTGAAAAATTATTCCTCTTGAAGGCTTTATCTACTGCAACAGAGGCTATATAAGCGGCGTCCATGGCGTATTGAATGCCTTGGCCGGTTAAAGGATCAATGTGCCCAGCCGCGTCACCTATAATCAAAAGATTATCACCGTAACTCTTTTCAACTCCTCCCGGTCTTAACGGCGCAGATTTCATTTTTTCCTTTTTAGGTGAGGGTCCTAATGCCTCACTTACAAACGGGTCGGTTTCTAAAACGGAATAATGAACGGTTTTAAGTTCGTTAATTGAATGTTTTCCGCCGGGTGTTATGTAACAACAAAAAACCAAATCGTCATTTGCCTCTCTAAAAAGGGCGCAGTAACCCGGGAGAAGTTTTTTTGGATAAAAAACAACTCCGTCGTAGGGGAATTCATGAGATCCTGACTCGATATAAGATCTTGAGCATATTGCCCCCGGATTGTTTTTGACGATCCCAAGTGAGCGGGCAATAAATGAATTGGCTCCGTCGGCCGCTATAAGAATTCTGGCCCTGTATTGAGGTTTATCTTTATCACGGCAGTTTATCTGCCATAATTTTGAAGATTCCATGAATTTAGGATTAGTTGCTTCGTATTTTTCAACAAGATTTACACCTGCTCTTCGGGCTTTTTTAGCAAGCATTTCATCTGCTATAATTCTTTTTATAGACATTACCAAAGGCCGGTCGCTGTTGGACCCTGTATCGATAAAGCTGATTCCCGAAGGGCTCACGAATCCGCCGCTTTTTGCGTACTTTCCCTTATTGTTTTCTACTATTTCCTGCAGTATTCCGAATTTTTCAAGATGTTTTTGGGCCCTGATTGTAAAGGCATCTCCGCAGATCTTATCTCTGGGGAATTTTTCCTTTTCAAGCAGTAAAACGCTTTTTCCCTGTGTGGCAATATATATTGCCGCGGTTGAACCGGCCGGTCCCGCACCAACTATACATACATCATATATTTTCTCACCTATTGACATTTCTAATATTCTAACAAGCGATTACTCTATTAGGTACAGTTTTTATTTTTTAGTTTTTAAAATACGCAGGCAGGACAATTATCGGATACATGATTAAAATTCGTGCAGAACTTCTCTTTGGCACAAGGGGTGCTAGAGTCCGGGATAAGTACTTTACGGATTTTAGCTCAAAGTTTTTAATAAACCTTGACTGTATATAGACAGCTGATAGTCTTACGCAATTATCTATTTAATTTAAGCAGTTATCACTTACTTTGAGGAGGTACTCAATGTCCGATTATGATAATCAGATACCGCCTGAAATACGTCAGTTCATAGAAAAGGTTAAGTTGTATTTTAAGGGAGCAAAAAACGGAGCCAAGAAGGGAGCCGGAAGCGGAGGTATTGCAGTTCTAATAGGGATTGCCCTTGTTTTGGCTGCATTTACAAGTTTTTACACAATTGAACCCGATGAAGCCGGTGTTGTTTTAAGGTTCGGGAAATATACACAAACTTACGGACCCGGACTTCACTTTAAACTTCCTTTCGGTATAGATGCCGTAAACAAGGTCAAGCTTACTACAGTAAGAAAACAGGAATTCGGATTCAGAACCAATAGGGCGGGCGTTGTTACACAGTATGCAAAGGGAGAACAGCACGACGATGAGAGTCTCATGCTGACCGGGGACCTAAACGTCGCCGATGTTGAGTGGATTGTTCAGTACAAGGTTCAGGATCCTTACAAATTTATATTTAAGGTAAGGGATATAACCAAGAATTTAAGGGACGTGTCTGAATCAGTGGTAAGACTGATTGTAGGAGATAGAAGCGTAAACGATATCCTGACAATAGGAAGGATTGCAATAGCAGACGAAGTCAAAAGAAGAATGCAGGAAAAATACGACCAGTTTGAAATGGGTGTAACTGTTACAAGTGTTATTCTTCAGGACGTTAATCCGCCGGATTTTGTCAAACCCTCGTTCAATGAGGTAAATGCCGCCAAGCAGGAACAGGATAAAATGATCAACCAGGCATGGGAGACTTACAATAAGACTATTCCGGAACAGAAAGGTAAGGCAAAACAAACGATAGCAGCTGCGGAAGGTTATGCTGCGGAGAGAATAAATAATGCCCAAGGAGAAGCGAACCGCTTTATAAATGTTTACAGGCAGTATGTAAA